>WAQV01000067.1 GCA_015520065.1 Candidatus Pacearchaeota archaeon
TTATTAAATATATGCTGGAAAAATTATTTATTAAAAAATTAGTAGCGTATTTCAGAACTGCTTCTCCTGCAGATAAGTGGATTGATACTGATTCTTATCTTCACAAATATGCAGATGTAGATTATTATTCTGGTATAAGAAATTTAATTGAGGATTTTTTCAATAACAAAAATCTGTGTAAGATAGTTGGTATTGTAAATTACTTTCCATTAATTACAAAAGGGGTAATAACTAATCTATGGGAATATAATTGTTATGTTTCAAAAGACAGAAAACTAATTATAAATAATTTAGTAACAGATTATAGTTGCAAACATAACGGATTTCTCAAAGAGAAAGGAATAAAGCACTCTATAACAATCTTAGGAGAAGATGAAGAAAAAATTAATGATTTATGCACTAGCTTTAAATCTGAATTTGAAGAACATTTTCCTAATTTATGGGAAGAGGAAGAAACAAAAGAGAGTCAAGTTGTTAAAATACCTCGAAATGAAGAGATATTAAACTTTTTATACAGTTCTGCTTATAGATAACAATCTTAAAAAACTAAACAATCTTAACTATCTTCCTTACCTCTTCTGCAAAAGTTATGGCTTCCTGTTCTGTGTTATAAAGATATGCAGACACTCTTACACTGCCATTAATTCCTTTTTTATTAAACCAGCTATGCACGCAATGCATCCCGCTCCTTGTCATAATCTTTTTAGAGGACTCCAGCATTTTTGCAACATTATGGCAGTCCATTCCTTTAATGTTGAATGAAAAAATCCCGCTTCTTTTTTCTACCTCTTTTGGACCTATGATATTTATCTTTCCTTCTTCAATTAAATCAGAAAGGGACTCTGTAATAAGAGAGTTAATTTTTAATTCGTGCTTTTTAATGTTATTTATTCCAATTTTTCTTAGATATCTAACTGCCTCTCCAAAACCAATAATCCCTGCATAATCCTGAAGCCCTGCTTCAAATTTCATAGGGATATTTTCAACTTTATAATCATTGTAATTTGAGTCTATAACTGTTTCTCCTCCTACAATAAACTGGTTTAATTTTTCCAACAGCTCTTTTTTACCATACAAAACTCCTGTTCCAGTAGGTCCTAACATTTTATGGCCTGAAAAGCATAAAAAATCTATATCAAGCTTCCTGACATCAACTTCAGTATGAGGAATGCTTTGGGCACCATCAACCATCAATAGCGCATTGTTTTTATGGGTTATCTTTGATATTTCTTTTATTGGATTTTCAACACCATCAAGATTTGAAACATGAACTACTGAAACAAATTTTGTTTTATCAGTTATTAATCTTTCAAAGTTTTCAAGATTAAAAGTGTTATCTTTATTGCTTTCAGCAATTTTTACAACAATTCCTTTTTCTTTTTTCAGTTTCAGCCAAGGTATTAAATTTGAGTTATGTTCTTTGTCAGTTATGATAACCTCATCACCCTTTTCTAAACCTAAAGAGTTTGCGATTAAATTTATGCTTTCAGTAGTATTTCTCGTGAAGATTACCTCTGAAGAGTGTTTTGAATTTATCAGTTTTCCTACTTCTTGCCTGGCTTTTTCAACTTCAGTCTCAACTCTTTCCGCAAAACTATGGCTGCTTCTTCCTGCGCAGGCAGTGTATTCATTGTAATACTCGTTAAGTTTGTTTATTACACTAAGAGGTTTGAGGGACATGCATGCATTGTCAAAATATATTATTTTTTTTGACAAAACAGGGAAATCCTTTCTTATTTTTTCAACATTATATCCAAATATCATTTTAGATTATTTTTTAGCTCCTCGTCAATTATCTCCTTAAATGTCTTAAACGGCTTTGGACCAACAATTTTCCTGTCGTTTATAAAAAATGTCGGAGTCCCTACAACCCCTGCATAAATCCCCATTAAACTGTCACTTTCTACTTCTTCTCTATATCTCTCAGTGTCAAGGCACTCTTTAAATCTCTCAACATCAAGATTTAGCTCTTTTGCAATGCTAATATAGGTTCCCCTGTTTAAGCTATCCTGCATCTCAAACAATCTGTTATGATATTCAAGATATTTTTCCTGTTCTCTTGCACACTCAGCTGCAAGTGCTGATGAGAAGCTTTCATTATGAGATGGTATGTAGAATGTTTTAAACTGGAAATTGACTCTTCCTTTGTAATGCTCAATTACTTTTCTTACAATCGGCTCTGCGTTTTTTGTATAAGGGCAGGTAAAACAGCCAAATTCAATTATTGTAAGCTCTGCATCCTTAGGACCTATTATAGGGTCGTCATCTTCAATAGATGGGAGAATTGTTTCAGAAGGAATAACAATATCAACATCTGCCTCTGAAATTCCACTGCTTTTCCCTGTTGGGTCAAAAACGCAAAATCCTACTTCTTCAGGAGGATTGCAGTTTCCGTATTTTGTATAATTATAAACTCCTACAGCACTGGCATAAAAACTCCATAAAAATACAATTAAAACAATCCACGAAATGAGTTTATAGTTTTTATATGTGAATCTTGCAGCAGACGGAGAGTATTTAAGAAATGTTCCTGAAATTCCTGCTCTTATTCTTTGGTCTAAATTTGACTTACACTTCCTCAGAGTGACTGTTTTAAACAAGCATTCCAGAGCATCAGCTGCAAGTCTTCTGTATTTAATGCTGAAAATCCCGAGTATTGCAAATACAGGCAAAGCAATCAAACATAACATGATATAATAA
>WAQV01000068.1 GCA_015520065.1 Candidatus Pacearchaeota archaeon
GGCTAAGGTGTTGAAGAAGAACACTGGTTGTCTTTTTAACCCGGAACACTGTTAACCATTCAAGCGCTAATTCTTCAGGCAAAAGTGCACACAAAACCTTAACATTAGGACTGTTAGGACCTAAAGGAAGTTTCAGCCACGAGGCAGCCTGCAATTATCTAAAAAGAAAATCTATCAAAGCAAATATTACATTCTATCAGAGCATAGATGATTGTTTCAATGCTGTTGAAAGTTGCAAAGTTCAGTTTGCAATAATCCCTTTGCTTAACTCAACTGCAGGAGCTGCATGGGTTAATGAAACTTTAGAAAATTTAAGAGAAAGAAATGTTTATATTTGCGATGAAGAAATCTTGACAGTTAGTTTTTGCCTTGCTTCTGTGCGAGAAACATCTATAGAAAATATTAAGGTCATATTATCAAAGGACAAGGCTGTTGAGCAGTGCAGAAAGTTTCTTGCAAGTTTGAGGTCAGTAAAGATAATATATGAGAATTCAACATCAGCTGCAGCAAAAAAACTTATGAGCAATTCTGAAAGAACTGAAAAAGAAACAGCAACTGCAGCTATTGTCTCAAAGAAAGCTGCAGAGATTTATGGTCTGAAAATTCTCAAGGAGAATATACAGGATGTTAATCCAAACAGAACAAAGTTCATAGTTATAAGCAGAAAAGATTCAGAAAAAAACGCTGACAGCAAAACAAGCATTATGTTTGAGTTCAACTCAGATATGAGCATCACTGAAAAACCAGGAATGCTGTACGAGGTTATTAAGGAGTTTGCAGAAAATGAGATTAGCATGGCCTATCTCCAGTCAATACCAAAAAATGGAAGCCTTAATGATTTTACATTTTACTGTGAGATTGTGGGTCACAGAAAAAGTCCTAGGATTGCAAAAACATTTAACAATATAAAAAACAAAAAGACAATATCATTTTGGAAGGTATTAGGTTCTTATCCGCCTTGCTCTTAATTGTTAAATCCATTAATCCTTAATGCATCTATGCACACGCTGGAAACACACCAAAAAACTTTTAAATAGACTCTTCTTCCGTTTTATGAAGCGAGAAGAGAAATTGGTTTTTAGATTATAAATTTCTCTTTGGAAATTTATAAAATGGACGTGCCTACAGAATTTCAACATCAAGCAATGGGCTATGACAGAACTGCAACAATGTTCTCTCCAGAGGGAACTATCCTGCAGGTAGAGTATGCTCAAAAAACAGTAAAGCTTGGTCCTTCAGTAATAGGATTTGCATGTTCAGACGGAGTTTTAATCATTGCAGATAAAAGAATAACTGACAAACTCGTTGTTAAAAAGTCAGCAAACAAAATATATGAAATAGACTCTCATATCATTGCGAGTTCTGCAGGAATTGTATCAGACGCAAGAGTTCTTATTGAGAGAGCTCAGGTTTTGGCGCAACAGCACAGAGTTACTTATGACTCACCTGTTGAAATTGAAACACTAATCAAAGATATATCAAACATAAAGCAACAGTTCAGCCAGTACGGAGGGGCAAGACCTTTTGGAGTTGCATTAATGATGGCTGGAATTGACAGAGGAAAACCACAACTTTTTACAAGTGATGTAACAGGAAACTATTTTGCGTACTATGCAAATGCTATTGGAGAGAATGACGAAAAAATAAAAGAGATGCTGAGGGAAAAATTCAAAGAAGACTTTACAATTAAGAAAGCTGCAAAACTTGCAACAGACATACTAAAAGAGATTCAGAAAGACAAATTCAGCATAGACAGGCTTGAAGCTGCATACATCACACTCAAGGACGGAAAATTAAAACGACTGACAGGAGAGGAAATTAAGGAGATTTTAAAGTAAAATGGAATATCATGACTCAAGAGATAATTACTGCACCAATGAGAGATTAGTAATTAAAAGCAAAAAAATAGAGGAAGGAGTAATATTTCATTCGTATAAAGGAAATGTAGCTCCTCTTTCAGAGAATGCAACTAGAGACCTAGTCAAAAAAGAGATAATGAATCATATTGAGAAGATAGAGGAGATTAAGGAAATAAATAAGGTAAATTTAGAAGGAGTTATTAGGTTTTAAGATGACTACTCAGACAATCGCAAGAATAAGTCAGAAAGGAAAACATTTTGAAGTGCTTGTTGATATTGACCTAGCATTAAAATTCAAAAAAGGAGAAGGAAACATAACAGCAAACGACTTCTTGGAGATTGACAGAGTTTTTAGAGACCACAAAAAAGGAGAAGTTGCATCCAGTGCAGAACTTGAAGAGGCGTTTGGTACAACAGATGTTTATGAGATTGCAGAAAAAATTGTAAAGCAAGGAGAGGTTTTACTGACTCAAGAATACAGGGATGAAGAGAGAGAAAAGAAATTTAAACAGATAGTTGATTTTCTTGCAAACAACGCTATTGATCCTCAGACAGGAAACCCTCACACTCCAGAAAGACTAAAGACAGCTCTTAAAGAGGCTCATGTTAATATAAAGAATGTTCCAATAGAAAGTCAGATTAATGAGATTGTTGAAAAATTAAGCAAAGTGCTTCCTATTAAGATAGAAACGAAAAAAATAAAAATAAGAGTTCCTCCGATTCATACAGGCAAAGTATATGGAGTGATTGCACAGTATAAAGAAAGCGAGAAATGGCTTGATGACGGAACTCTTGAGGTTGTTGTTAACATACCTTCAGGAATAGTCATGGACTTTTATGACAGGCTTAACTCAGTCACTCATGGCAGTGCAATAACAGAGGAAATAAAGGAGGAAGAAACACAATGAGCGAGAACGGAAAAAGAAAAGTAGTAATTCCTGGAGAAGTGATTGTTGAAGGAGATGAGTATCTTCCAGGAGAATGGACAGAGAAGAGAGGAAACAAAATTGTAGCATTAAGATACGGATTAGGAGAGGAATCAAAAAAGCTTGTTAGGGTTATCCCTCTGTCAGGAATTTATCATCCAAGAAGAGGGAATGTTGTAATAGGAGAGGTTGAGAATATTACTTTTAACGGATGGATAATTGACATTGGAACAGCAGAAAACGCTTTCCTTTCTATAACAGAGGTTCCAAAATATGTAAACCAGAATGCTCTTGAGGAAGTTATGGATATTAAAGATATGGTTGTTGCAAAGATAAAAGGAACTCATAAAAGAGGGATTGACTTGACAATTAAAGGTCGTGGATTAGGCAAAATAGAAGAAGGAATCATAGTTAAAATAAATCCTAACAAGGTTCCACGAGTCATAGGCAAAGAAGGAAGCATGGTAAAATTAATAAAGAATGAAACAGGGTGCATTATTACTGTCGGTCAAAACGGATTGATTTGGATAAAAGGAGACAATGTTGACAGAGAACTGCTTGCAAAGAAAGCAATACTCTTTGTTGCAGAGAAATCTTTTGTTGATGGTCTTACAGACGAATTAAAGAAATGGTTTGAAAAGGAAAAATGAGAAAAGACGAAAAATCAAACAAAGATATTGTTGAAGGAGTAATGATAATCTATCCAGGGAAAAGGCTTGAGTCAAGTATTGCAAGCGAGATTCTTAAAACCTTCCAGGAAAACGGAATCTCTCCAAAAGAGATAAGATATGTTCCTTTTAATGATAAAATGGGACTGATTTATGATTTTGGAAGTAAAGTTGAGATAAACAAGGACAAGCTGAACTATATGTTCCCGAATTCAAAACTTCAGTTTAAACTTATAAAATATATGCAAAGATAAAATGGCAAAAAAAGAATTCCAAAGACCTGACGGCAGAAAGCCTGATGAATTAAGGCCTATAAAAGCAAAAGTAGGAGTTGTTCCTAATGCAGATGGCAGTGCAATGTTCTCTACAGGAGACACTATAGCAATAGCTGCAGTTTACGGTCCTAAGAAAATGCATCCTCAACATCAGCAAAACCCAGAAAAAGCAATTTTAAGATGCAACTACAATATGATTAGCTTCTCAGTGGCTGACAGAATAAGACCTGGTCCAAGCAGAAGAAGCATGGAGATAAGCAAGATAACAGAATGGGCTCTTGAGCCTGTATTGATGCTTGAAAACTATCCAAATATGGTAATAGATGTTCATATTAACATAATTCAGGCTGATGCAGGAACGAGGTGTGCAGGAATTAATGCAGCCTCAATGGCTTTGGCGCACGCAGGAATCCCTATGAGAGGAATTGTTTCCAGCGTATCAGTTGGAAAACTTGACAAGCAACTCGTTGTTGACCTTAATAAGGCAGAAGAGGACTGGGAGGAAGGAGAAGGAGCAACAGACATACCAATTTCCATGACAAGCGACGGAAAAATAACTCACTTCCAGCTTGACGGAAAGATTAATAATGAGCAGGTTCAAGAGGCAATAAGAATGGCAAGAGAGGCGTGCAAAAAAATCTATGAGATTCAGAAAGAAGCTTTAAAGGAATTCTTAACTGAAAACGAAGGAGGAAAAAATGGTTGAGATAACTTCAAACATCACAGGAAGAAGAATAAGAGAGTATCTTGAAGAAGGAAAGAGATTTGACGGCAGAAAAGCTGACCAATACAGAGAGATAGTCATTGAAAGCAATGTTTCAAACAAAGCTGAGGGTTCTGCAAGAGTCAAGATAGGAAAAACAGAAGTAATTGTAGGAGTTAAGATGAGTGTCTCTGAGCCATACCCAGACTCGCCTGACAAAGGAAACCTTATGGTTACAGCAGAACTGCTTCCTTTAAGTTCCTCACGATTTGAAACAGGACCTCCAAAATTTGATGCTATAGAGTTAGGAAGAGTTATTGACAGAGGAATAAGAGAGAGCAAAGTTATTGAACTGGAAAAGCTTTGCATAAAGAAAGGGGAGAGAGTATGGACAGTGTTTATTGATATCTACTCTATAAATGATGACGGAAATCTCTTGGATGCTGCAGGAATTGGAGCAATAGCTGCTCTAAAGAATGCTAGAATACCTAAATATGATGAAGAAAACGACGCTGTGCTGTATGGTGAGTGGACTGATAAAAAAATTCCTCTTTCAAAAGAGATCCCTTTCCCAATAACAGTTCATAAAGTAGGAAAAAGCCTTATTGTAGACCCTACAAAAGAGGAAGAAGACATAAGCGAAACAAGAATTACAATTGGAAGAACAGAGGATACAATATATTCAATGCAGAAAGGCGCTTCCAAAGAGATAAGCATAGAGGAAATGGAAAAAATACTCAAGATAACTAAGAAAGTCTGGAAAGAGCTAAATTTAAAAATAAACAAATTCTTGAAATAGTAGTTGCAAAATGGCAGGTGAGAAATTCACAAAATACGAAAGAGCAAGAATATTAGGAGCAAGAGCATTGCAGATTGCTATGAACGCCCCATTATTGATTAAGATAAAAGATGAAGATTTAGAGAAAATCAACTATGATGCTTTAAAGATAGCTGAGATTGAGCTTGATTCCGATGTTTTACCTATCTCTATAAAAAAGCCTTTCCCTGAGAGGAAAGAAGAGGAGTTAAAGAGAGTTAAAGAAAGAAAGATGAGTGATGAGGAGAAAGAAGAGCTTGAGCTTAAAGAAGAGGAGAATATAATAAAAGATGCAGAGATTATGGAGCTTGCAAGCCCAGAGGATGAGAGAGAAGATGAGCTTGACTTTGAAGAGAAACTCGAAGAGCAGGAGTAATCTAATGCAATAATTTTTTATATCCTATTTCTTATGATTTTTCTATGAGAAAGATAATCACTCAGCGTGAAAAAGACAGAATTAGGAGAAGAAACCAGATAATTGTCGGAAGTATTCTAATTTTTATAATGTTTTTCAGCGCATTAGGATACTCTTTTCAGGGAAAATCATCTTCATCTGAAGGAGAGATTAGTTATAATGGATATAAATTTGTTAAGAACGGAAACTACTGGTTTACAACAATTGGAGATACTGGATTTGCATTCAGTTACAATCCAATAGAAACTCAAAATGTTCTGTTTTCAGCAGAGATGCCTTCTTTGGATAACTACTACTGGAATCCATTATATATTTTCTCAGACAGCAAGGAAGCAGAGATTGAGATTTACTCAAATTTAGGCCAGTTCGTTCAGAGAGTGCAGCAAGCATGCCTGGAATCTTTCAGCAATGACGAGAGATGCAAGAACCTTCCTGTGAAAAACTGCGAAAACAATTTTATTATTATGAGGCATTCAAATGCAACAAAAATAGAAAGAGATAAAAACTGCATTTTTATTTATTCAGATGAAGAAAACCTTACAAAAGCAACTGATGCATTCTTGTTCAAGGTTCTTGGGGTAACAAGTTAAAATAATCAGAGTAACAAAAAATGGCAAGAACAAAAGACTCAAAAAGAAAGACAACAAAAAAATCAAAACAAGGGCAAAAAAAGAAAGAGCAGTGCGAGATTTTTAAGATAGAGAAAGAGGGAAAAGAAAAAACACTAAAGATATGCGTTCCTGAAACAGAAAAAAAAGAGGCTGTTAATGAGAATATTGCTAAAAAGGAAAATAAGATTTTATTCTGGGTTTTTGTAACAGCAGCTGCATTAATTCTTATTGTAATTGCATCTTATTTTGGATTTAAATCTTTAAAGCACTTTAATTATAATGGAATGGAGTTTGATATCAGGAACGAGAGAGGAGTTATCTTTTACCATACCTCTTTTCCATTAATGTATAAAGGGCTAATGGTGAACTATAATGTTTACATAAGAAATGACCCAAGAGAGCTTGAAAGCATACCTTTTAACGGAAGCATTGTTTTAAGAGAGATGATGGTTTTAAACTCTACTGACAGGTTTGTGTGCGATGGTGATGGAGGAATAGCAATATACAATTTTCAGCAGATTTTAGGAGCTCTTGGAACAAAGATAATCAAAGACCCTGACGCAGAGTGCGACCCCTTAGGAAGATATGTCTTTTTGAGAATACAGCCAGGAAATGTTACAGAGATAAAACAAACAGGAAAGGCATGTTATGATATGTATGTAAGCAACTGCGAGATACTTAAAGCAACAGAGAGATTCATAATGGAAGTGCTGACTGAGAAAATTGGAAAGAGATAGTATTCAAAAAAATCTCTAATTATTCCATCTTTTCAGAAAATAGTCAAAAGAGAGTTTGTTTAATTCCTCTGGACTGTAAACAGCATAACCTTCTTTATGTAATAATACTAGCTCTATTCCAGCTTCATACAGCATTCTGCTGCAAACAGTGCATGACGGATTTCCTGAAGGAGCGATTTTACTGTTTTTAACCTTAATATGATACATTCTTGAGCCGCTAAGGGATTCTCCTTTTTTAACAGCATCTATTATTGCCATCTGCTCTGCATGAATTGCTGAACACATCTCCACTCTGCTGTTATCTTTAATGTTTTCTCTGACGCATGGATTGCACAGCTTTTCAAGAGTGACTTTATTGTATCCTTTTCCAATAATATCGCAGTTTTTAACTATTACAGCCCCTCTTTGAGATTTAATGCATGTTGATTTTATCGCCTCTTTCGCAGCAATTTTGATATACTTTTCCGCCTCTTTAATCTCTTCCCCTTTCAGATATCTCATTATTTTAGTTAAAACAATGAATATAAAAATCTTTAGGCATTGCTTACCTTCTTCTCTTATTAACAAAAAGATAGATGACAAGTATTATAAGCGAAAACAGCAAAATTACTGGCATTAATGTATTAGTTTTCTCTTTTATAAGCTCTACATTGTTCCCAAACAAATATCCAAGAGATATAAGAATAATAGACCATA
>WAQV01000069.1 GCA_015520065.1 Candidatus Pacearchaeota archaeon
ACTTTCATCTCCTTTTTCAATAGCATCAAATAGTTTATTAATATTTTCTTTAAATCTCTCTTTATCAATTCTCTCTGCCTTAGCTATAAAAATTCTCTCGTTTTTTGTCTTTGTTATCCCTTCTTGTTGAGTTAAAAGTTCTTCGTGAAGTTTCTCTCCAGGTCTTAAACCAATATATTCAAATTTTATATCTTTGTCTGGCTCTAATCCATAAAGTCTGACTAATTCTTTAGCAAGCTCTTCTATTTTATATGGCTCTCCCATGTCCAAAACCATAATCTCTCCTTTATTGCCAATTACTCCTGCTTGAATTAGAAGTTGAGCGGCTTCTGGTATAGTCATAAAATATCTCGTAACTTCTGGATGAGTTATTGTTATTGGACCTCCTTTTTGTATCTGTTTCTCAAAAAGAGGTATTACGCTTCCCCTGCTTCCTAAAACATTTCCAAATCTTACTATAACTACATTTATCTCATCGCTAAATAGTTGAACAACTTTTTCAGCAATATTTTTTGAAACTCCCATCACACTTGCAGGATTGACAACCTTATCTGTAGATATAAATATGAACTTTCCAACCTTATTTTTGCACGCAGAGTTTATTACATTATATGTTCCAAATACATTGTTTTTTATTGCCTCTTTTAGATGGCTTTCTAGAAGCGGAACATGTTTGTATGCTGCTGCATGAAACACAATATCTACTTTATTCTCTCTAAATATCTCTTCAATTCTTTTTGAGTCACGCACATCTGCAAGTAACGGTTTAAATGAAAGTTCCGGGTGATTTTCTTTAAGAGTGTTTGAAATCTCATAAAGGGAGTATTCTGAACTGTCAAGTATTAAAAGCAAGGAAGGATTTAACTCTGCTATCTGGCTGCAAAGCTCGCTTCCAATTGAACCTCCTCCTCCAGTAACGAGAACAACTTTGTTTAAAAGATGTTTTTCAATCTCCTTAAAGTCAATCAGTGCTGGTTTCCTACGAAGAAGGTCCTCTATTCTTACAGACCTTACTTCTTTATACCAGGGCAAACCTGTTTTCCATGTTCTCAAAACCTCATAAGTTCCTGGAAGAATTTTTGTTTCTACTCCTGTCTGCTCACAGATATCCACTACTTCTTTTAGCCTCTCTTTTTTCAAAGACGGAATTGCTATAATTATCTCTTCTATTGAGTGTTGCTCTATTAAAGAATGAATTTCCTCTATTTTTCCAAGTATTTTTATCCCACTTATCTCCTTTCCTTTTTCCTTAAAATCATCGACATATCCTACTGGAATGTATCTCAAAAGAGGATTCTTTTCAATTTCCTTTAACAATAACTGGCTCGCCTCTCCAGCTCCAACAATTAAGAGTCTTTTTTTCTTTATCATTCTCATTCAAGATTATACTCGTTTTTATTATTTTTTATATACTCAAATACTTTTCTCATTCCTTCTTCTAACTGCATTTTCGGGCTCCAACCAGTTAATTCACTTATTTTTGAATTATCGCAAACAAAATTTTCAATTTTATATTCCTTCTTATCTTCCTCATTTAATGGAAATGGTTTAATATTAAGAGGTTTTCCAACTATCTTTTCTAAAGTTTTTCCCAACTCAAATAGAAGTATTCCTTTGCCGCTTCCTATATTTAGTATCTCTCCTATACAACTTTCCTCTTCTGCAACCCTAATTAAAGCATCAACTACATCACCAACATAAATAAAATCTATTCTTTTAAGAGGATGCAGGAATATCTCTTTGCCAGTTAATGCTTCGCAGATTATCTTAGGAATTACTGCTTTTTGAGACTGCCTTTCTCCATAAGTATTGAAAAGTCTGACAATTGAAACAGGAAGATTATACTCTTGAGAATACTCAATGCATAACTTCTCTGCCTCTCTTTTTGATGATGTATAAGGTGAGATTAAATCCAGTTCAGATTCTTCGTTAATTGATTTCTGGTTTTCATGGTTTTTAGCATAAAGCAAAGCGCTAGACACAAAAATTATTCTTTCGCAGTTATTTTCTTTTCCTGCTTTCAGAATATTCTCTGTTCCATTGACATTTACTCTATAACGATTTGTTTCATCTTTCCCAGAAATTTTGCTTAACGATTCCCCTCCAAGATGAAATATAATGTCAACGCCTTTGACAGCATTCCTTACAGCCTCATAATCGAGTAAATCTCCTTTTGCAATCTCTGCTTTTTTGACTCCTTTAACATTTTTTAATGTTCCTAAATCTTCTCTTAATAAAACTCTAACCTCTAAATCTTTTTCAAGAAGATTTTCTGTAAGATGGCTTCCTATAAACCCTGAAGCCCCTGTAACAAGAATTTTTTTATTTTTTAGCTTCATTTTTAAGGATATTCAATAGAGGCTTTAAACTCTCTCTTTAGAAAAGTATATAAATTTATTGCCTGATTTGAAATAAAATGAACATATGTTTTTTTACAACATCTTATGCTTCACACAAACAGGTCAGATTAAGCTATGCTGAGAAATATCTTCCAAAAAGCGTTAAAATCTTCTTACTAACTCCGAAACAGCAGAATAAATACTCTCTTAAAAGAACCAAGATAGTGGAAATCTCATCTAATAAACTAAAAGCTGTCATAGAAGCAAGAAAATTCTGCAAAAGAAATAAAATAGATGTTTTAACCAATCTTGGGACATTCAGAGAGGCGTGGGTTTTGCTGCTTGCTTCAATCTTTAACAATGTTAGATATATAATAAATATCCACGGGAATGCAGTGGAATCTTATATTTCAAAAAAAGATTTTCTTTCAAAAACAGTTTCATTTATTGAAACCCTTTTGTTTGGAATTCCTTTGGCTTTTTCAGAGGTTACAATTTTTGGGGCCAAAGACCAAGCAGAAAAGGCAAGAAAGCTTTTTTTTCCTTCAAAAAAGAAAATAGTCCATCTGCCACTAATAATCGACGAAAAAATCTTTAAGCCTATAAACAAAAAAACTGCCAGAAGAAAATTAAAACTTCCGTTAAATAAAAAAATAGTTGTTTTTGTAGGAAGAGTTGAATGGCTGAAAGGATGCGACATTCTTTACTCTCTGGCAAAATCCAATCAAGACAAGCTTTTTATGATAATCGGACAGGAAAAAAACAAGATTTTTTCTGAAAACATTCTTAAAAATGTTTTAATTGTAAAACCTCAGCAAGACAAAAAACTTGCACTATATTATAATGCTGCAGATGTTTGCTTGCTTCCAAGCAGAGTGGAAGGATTCGGACTTGTTCCAAGAGAGGCAATGTTATGTGGAACTCCTGCCATCGTATCTGACATTACTGCTCTGAAATCAATACCTCGTGCAATAGTTGCAAAAAACACTCTTGAAGAAATGCAGAAAAAACTAGACTTTCTTCTCTCTCTGTCTGAAAAAGAGAAAGAAAAAATTGGAGCAGCTTCCAGAAAAGCAATAATTAATGAAACCTCTTACAGGAATTTAAAAGAGAAATACCTGGATTTGTTTTACAGAAGATTTGTAAATTAATTGCTATTGCTTTTTCTTTAAAACCTCTATCTCAACATCTATCTCAGATATAAGTCCATTTATGAATAACGCCAAAGTTTCCCTTAATGGCCTTACAAAGAATTTCCCAACAGAAGTGGGCTTCAGTTCAAGTTTTTTAATCCTGAATTTTCTTGTTTTATTAATGACAGTTCTCTGCTCTTCTAAAAGCTGAAAAGCCACTTCATTAAAAAAATGTTTATGTTGCATATCAGAGTAAGCTCCTTTATTAGTGTAATGAGGAACTATTATTCTTATTATCCCTCCTGGCTTTGTTATTCTCCACAGCTCATTTATAACTTTATCTGGCTCGTCTAAATGTTCTAACACATTTCTGGCATAAATGTAGTCATAAGTGTTGTCTTTAATAGGATAAGGAAACTTATTGAAATCAAAACTCTTTGTCAACTTGCTGCTTTTCTGAATATCTATATTGTCCCACTGGCATTCCTTAGATGAAGTTTTAATATCATTCCCGCATCCAAAATTCAGGCATTTCTTCATGCTTTATAGATGAAAAAACCCTTTTTTAAATTAATTGATAATAATTGTATAAAATAGTCTGAGATAAGAGTATGATAGAAATATATTTAAATTAATAACATACGGATAATATCATGCCTAAAAAGATACTGTTAATCAACACAATCCCGTCTTCCCTTGAAAGCGTTAAGGAAAAAGGGAACATTCCTTTCGGAATTCTGTCAATAGGAACCTGGCTAACAAAAAAGAGCAAATTTAAAGTAAAACTGATAGACTGCATTGTAGAAGAAGATTATGAAAAATTAATAGAAAAGGAAGTTAAAGACAAAGATACTATCTTGGCAGGTTTGTCTGTAATGAGTGCCTGCGTTCCAAACGCTTTGAAGATTACGCGGCTGATAAAGAAACTGAATAAGAAACTCTCTGTTGTCTGGGGAGGAATTCATTGCAGATTGTATCCAGAGCAAACTGCAGCCCATCCTCTAATAGATTTTGTTGTTTACGGGGAAGGAGAGATTCCTATACTAGAGCTGGCAAACGCCTTACTTAAAAAAAGGTCAACCAAGAAAATAAGAGGAATTGTATATAAAGAAAAAGGCAGAGTTGTAAAAACTCCTCCTTCTGACCTTATAGACATTAATGAGTTAGGAATTCCTAATTATGAATTATTAAATAAGAAAGTTCTTGAAAATAAGGTTGTAAGCATTTTTACAAGTAGAGGGTGTCCTCATAGATGCACTTTTTGTATAAATGTTGTCACAAATAATAGAAGATGGAGATGGATTAGTCCTGAAAATGTGATTGAAGAAATAGAGTATCTCATAAAAAAATACGACATTAAAGTTCTCGGATTTACAGATGAATGTTTTTTTGTCAACAGAGAAAGAGCTGAAAAGATATTTGACCTTCTACTAAAAAAAGGAATAAAACTGAGAATCAGTGCAACTGCAAGAGCAGATTACTTTACTAAGAAAATTATAACGGATGATATTCTTAAGAAAATGAAAAAATGCGGATTTTACAATCTTGGAATAGGTGCAGAATTCGGATCCCAGAAAATGCTTGACATGATTAAAAAAGACATTACTCCTGAAGACATTATAACCTCTGTTAAAATGTTAAAAAAAGCTGGAATTGGTGGAACATATGCTTTTATGACTGGTTTCCCTGAGGAAACAAGGGAGGACACCTTGGCAACAATTAACTTAATCAAAAAAATGGTTAAAATCAATCCTGGAATTACTGTTATAAGGGAAAATGGGAAGGTATATGCATGGAGAGAAAAAGTTAGAATAGCCGGACCTCAGGTATACAGACCATATCCTGGAGGTGAGCTTTACGAGTATGTTACAGAAAAATACAACTGGCATACTCCAGAAACATTAGAGGAGTGGGAAGAGTACTTTAAAAAAGAGACAAGATGGAGAATAGAAGACTATCCTTGGATAAAGAACCCTGAGTTTTATGCTGCACTCCAGTTTTATGTAAAAAGCGGAAAGTCGGATTTATTTACTTTTATAAAAAGGCTAACTCTTCCATCATCAACAAAAATAAAAATCCTTAATCTGTTTTTCTATCCATTTGCAAAAATCCGAATGGTTTTGAACTATTTTGACCACCCTTTTGAATACATTATTGGAAAAAAGCTTGGCATTATTAAAGAGTTTGAAACCTGAAAGTCTCTGAAGTTTACTGAACAAACTTCCCAATAAAATCACACAAAAAATAATATACTCTTCTTTTAATATAATCTGTTATAGGGAATTCTGCTTTTTCTATTTTGTATTTGGAAGTATTCGGTTTCTTGAACTTGTATCTCTTTACTCCTAAAAACCTCAAAAGTTCATTAAGGCCCTCTTCTGTTTTGATTTTTTCGAGAGAAGTTACATATACTTTTTTGAAAAGCTTTCTGTATGGTTTAATATATCTCTCAAAATCGCTGTATTTCTCATAATCATTAGGAATTCCTTTATGCAGTTCTATTAACCCTTTAATGCTTTTTTTGTGGTCTTCTTTGTTTCTAGTTATGAAGATTATCTTAACATCTCCAAGCAGCTCTTTTATTCTGTAAGCTGCCAAAGGATCATAACAACTCATAATTGCAAAATCAAGAACTACTTTATTTTTCTTAAAATGTCTTAAATACCACTCATTGGACTTGAAGACTCTAGGGCTAGGATATTCTGGATGAGAAAGAAAAT
>WAQV01000070.1 GCA_015520065.1 Candidatus Pacearchaeota archaeon
GTTTTTATAGATGATAAACTCGTTAATGTTAAAGGAGCAAAGAAAATAGGAATAAATGGGATTCATTTTAAGTCAAACAAACAATTATTTAACAATCTCAGAAAGCTGGGAGTTGAGATAAAATGACTCCTGAAGAGTTTTTAGAGAAACTTGAAGTTGAACTTAAGATTTCAAAAAATTCAGAATACACTATCAGAAACTATTTGGATGCTAATAAACAACTTTTGAGTTTTTCAAAAAAAACTCCGGAAGAAATAACTGAGGATGATGTTAAGAAATTTCTTGCTGAAAAACTTACGGACAGGGCTGCATCATCAGTAATTCTCTTTCTTTCTGCTGTAAGATATGCTTATAGCAATTTATTGAAAAAAGACCCTACTGCTGGAATAAAAAGACCTAAGCGAGAGAAAAAAATTCCTTCTGTGCTTTCAAAAGAAGAAGTAAATCTTCTTATAAATTCAATTGATACGAAAAAATCCAGACTGATGGTTTCTTTAATGTATGCGTGCGGAATGAGAGTTTCAGAACTGATAAATCTTAAAATATCTGACCTGAATTTTAATGAAAAGATAGGGCATATCAGGCAGGCAAAAGGAAGAAAAGACAGGATTTTTAATATTCCTGAATTTTTATTCGAGGATTTAAAAAAACATGCAGAAATGCAAAAAGAAAGAAATGAAGAATATTTATTTACTGGTCCTAAAGGAAAGCTTTCAGAAAGAAACATACAAAAAATTGTCTCCTCAGCAGCAAGGCGTGCAGGAATTAATAAGCATGTTTCGTGCCATACCTTAAGGCATAGTTTTGCAACGCATCTTCTTGAGAAGGGTGTAAGCATAAGAGTAATACAAAGCCTGCTTGGGCATAGTTCAATATCAACAACAGAGCTTTACACTCATATTTCAACATCTCAACTAAAAGAAATAAAACACTTGATTGATGATATGATGAAGTAAAATGGAAAAAACTATTGAAGACTTGAAAAAAGAAAACCTCGTTTTGAAAGAGAGAATTCAGGAGCTGGAGCTAAAACTTAGTCAGATGAAGGAAAAACTGTCTTCGAGAGGAGAGCAGCAGAAAAAAGGAATGATAAAAAAAGCCTCTTATGAGGGAAAAGTCATGGCAAGACCTCCTTTCGGCTACAAGATTGAAAACAAACAACTTGTTCCTGCAGAAAACTCTCATTTAGTTGAAGAAATTTTTGAAGAATTTTTAAACTCTGATTTAAGTTTAAGGAAAATAGCAAAGAAATATGGATTGTCTGTCAATGGATTAAAAAAAATCTTAACAAATTTTACTTACATAGGGAAAATAAAATTCAATAACCATATTTTTCAAGGTAGCCATAAGCCGTTAATATCTTCTACACTGTTTAATCATGTGCAAAACAAACTCGAAAAACTTGGAATAAAAAATCAGTTAAATAATACTTCTGTTCAATAATCTTTTTATACTCACTCAATCATCAAAGATTATGCACTGGAGGAAAAGAGGTGATATTTATATTCCAGAATCTGAAAATTCCTCTAAAGCTCTTGAAAATAGAGTTCTTTATGTTGGGATTGATGAATCGAATCACGGAAAATTTCCAGAGGTTTTTGTATCAGTTTTTTCAAACCTGGAGAAAGATATTGAAAAACAACCATATATTCCAAAATCACGAAACCATAACAAACTGTTCGGAAAATTCTCAAAAAGGGATTACAGTTTCTTGCTTGTTTCAGAGAACGACCACAAAAGAATTCCTAAATACGAGTTTATGGGAGTTGTAACTGCAAGCCTAATAAAAGACAAAGTTGGTAGAGATATAGAAAATTTGTTAATTTATCTGGATGGAGAAATAGGACAGACAAAACAGTTTTTCATAAAATATTTAGTATCAAAAACATGCAACATTGAGATAAAAAGAATACATGTCAAGTCAGGAGCAGGAATGGACACTAAATACAAGATAGTCAATATTGCAGACCAAATGGCTCATTATTTATTCAGAGAAGCTCCTCCTAAAAAAATATCGGAAAACAAACACAGGAGATATCTTATAAGATAATTAAGTGTACAATAATTATCTCTTAGAGCTCTGCCTTTTTGCTCTTGCTTTACTGTCTCCAGGCTTGTAGGCTTCTTTTCTTCTTACATCTGCAACAAGAAGATTTCTGTCATAACCTAAAAACGCTTTTTCAAGAGGTTTTGATTTTGTAAAGTTTATTATTGCTTTGGCTATTGCAATCCTTGCTGCATCAATCTGCCCTTTTTCTCCTCCTCCTTTAATTTTCACAGCAATATCAAAGTTTATCTTTCCTAAAACACTTTCTGCAATTCTCAAAGGCTCTTCAATCTTAAGCCTGTCGAATAGCTGAAGGTTCTTGTAATCTCTGTTATTTATAGTTACTTTTCCGTTTCCTTCAGTAAGAAATGCTCTTGCAACAGCGGCCTTTCTCTTTCCTGAAGCAATTATTTTTGAACTCATTTGAAAATCTCACTCACCTTCATAAATTTAATTTTCGGCTTTGAGCTCAGACTGATTTTTTCTGAGTTTTCAAATTTCTCAGGAAGCCCTGAATAACACTTTATTCTCTTAAATGCTGCTTTCCCAATACCTCTTCTGTGGTTTGGAAGCATCCCTCTTATGGCTCTTTTAACTATTCTTTCAGAGCTTCTTGAATATTTTAGTCCTTTCTGGCTGCTTCCAACCCTTCTTCTTCTTGCAAAAAACTCTTCAAGGATATCCTTCCTGTTCCCAGTAATAATAACTTCATCGCAATTTACTACAACTATGTCTTCTCCTTTTAAAGCCTCTTTTGCAGCATAACTTGCCAGCCTTCCTAAGACAGTGTTTTTTCCATCAATGACCCTCATTTTAGCACTCTTATCCCTTTGGCCTCGGGATTTTTTTTAATTTCCTCTAATATAGTCCTTGCTTCGATTTTTGAATTCAAAAGTTTTTCCTTTGCCTTATCTGAAAAGCTCAGGGCAACTATTTTTATTTTCTTAGTAATCTCTCCTTGAGAAAGGATTTTTCCTGGGACAACTATTGTTTCATTATCTTTTGCCTGGCTATCTATTTCACTTAAGTTTACAGAAACTCTTTTTCTTTTTGGAGATGTTAGAATTGATGCTACTTCTAGCCATGCGTTTTCCTTCTTTGCAGCAATAACTGTTCTAACCAACTCTGGATTGCTTTTCTTTTTTAATTGTTTTTCAATTTTGGTTTTTGATTTCATTTTAACCAGTTTTAGCCAACAATATTAACTCAAGCAGGATTAGAAAATCCTACTATCGCGTCAGCTCGCAGGACATAAGAAGCTGGAAAGTTTAGTTTATAAAACTTTTTATAGTTAGATTTTCTGCTAAAGTTACTATGAAGCGGGGATGCCGGAGCGGTCAAACGGACATGGCTAAGGACCATGTGGCTTAGTGCCTGCGAAGGTTCGAATCCTTCTCCCCGCATAAAAAATAATTATTATTTCTTCATAACTCTTATAAACTCTTTTTCAGGACTAAAGACATGCTCTCGGATTTTTGGGGAATTCTTGAAATGTTTAAAGACAGAAGAGTTATAGTTGTTGGAGATATTCTTTTAGATAAATATCTTTTAGGAGAGGTAAAAAGACTTAATCCAGAACAGCCTGCAGCTCCTGTAGTAAATATATATGGAGAGAGATATGTTCTTGGAGGTGCTGCAAATGTCGCAAATAATATTGCTTCTCTTGGAGCAAAATGTTGTTTGTATGGAGTTATTGGAAAAGATAGTCACGGAAAAAAAGTTGAGAAAATCTGTAATGAAAAAGGAATTGATTTGAGGAATTTTTATGCAGACAACCCCACAATTGTTAAGCAGAGAGTTCTTGCTCACGGCCAACAAATGATAAGGTTAGATTTTGGAGAACACTCCTTAGAGAAAATAAGTAACAATTTGCAGGACAAAATTATGTCTTCTATAAAATATGAAATTAAGGACTATGACTGCGTTATTTTGTCAGATTATAACAAGCTTATGTTCGGAAGCGGTCTTGAAAAAAAGATTATAGAAACTGCCAAGAAAGAAAAAATAAAGGTGCTGGTTGACCCTAAGCCAAGAAATGGTGAAAATAGTTTGTTTAAAGGATGCACCATAATCAGGCCAAATAAGATTGAGGCAGAAAAAATGACTGGAATTGAGTATTCTAAAGAGAAGTTGAAAGATATTGGAAAATGCCTTTCAGAAAAACTTGATGCGGAATACTCTGTAATAACTTGCGGCGAGGAAGGAGCATTTGTTTATGATAGGAAAGAAGGAAACTCAAAACATATAAAAACAATTCCTAGAAATGTTGCTGATGTTACAGGTGCTGGAGACACTTTTATTGCTGTGCTGGCTTTAGGGCTTTCCACAGGATTGGATGTTTACAGAAGCGCTGAAATAGCAAATTACATTGCAGGAATGGTTGTAGAGTATGCAGGAACAAAAGCTCTTACAATAAAAGAGATTAAAGAGCATGTAAAGAGGGATTTCTAGAATATAAGAATGAAAAATTTGGAACTACAAAAAACCCAAAAATTTAAAAAGCCTCATCATTAAAAAATAGTGAAGACGGCCATAGTAGTCGGGAAATACCTGGTCTCATTCCGAACCCAGAAGTCAAGCCGGCTACGTCGTCCGTGTTAGTGTCCGACAAGACGCGAAGCGGCGATGCTGTCTTCTCTGAATTTTTTCTATTGCAGTTTTCTTTGATTGTTGAGTGTTGCAAAAAAATTTAAATGAAAAACACTTACAAGAATAATGAAAAAAACGCTTTCTAAAAAAGAGGCTATAAGGAAAATTGAGGAATTTTTTTCCAGTGATGATTTTAAAGATAAAACTCCAAAAGAGGTTAAAAAGATAAAGAGGCTTGCAATGGCTTACAACATTAAACTTAAAGAGTTAAGGAGGAAATTCTGCAAAAAATGTCTTACTCCTTACAGAAATCCTAAAATCAGAATAAGAAACAAAATCAAGTCAGTAACATGCGAAAATTGCGGCTATATTGCAAGATGGAAGTTGAAGGATTAATCAATGACTTTATAACCCTTTACACTCAAAATTCTTTTTACACTTTCATTAATTCTTTCCTCTAAAATTTCCTTTTTCTTCACTGCATTTTCAATTTCGTTTACTCTTTTCAGAATTTTCGAATATATTGAAAATTTGCTGCTGTCTAACAACAAATCATTTCCAGCTTTCACAAGTTCAGGATAAACCTTCTTAAAATTAAATAAATATGACCATCTTAATCCCATCATTGTAACAGCATCTGTGACTATAAGGCCGTTAAATTTTCTTTTAAGCCCTAAAATAATTTTTTTAGAAACAGTGCATTGTTTGTTTTCTGAATTGATTGCTCCATAAACAATAGGATGTCCTATCATTATCATATCTATTCCGCTTTTTATTGTCTCGTCAAATAATTCCAAATCTTCTTTATGTATTTTTGTTTTAAACTTAAACCAGTGAGGGTCTTTAATCATGCTCCCTCCTGGATAGTGTTTTGCAACTGCAAAAATTTTTTCTTTGTGCAACCCTTTTACATATTGCCTAATTTTTTCTTTTACCTCTTTAAGAGTTCCTCTAAAACTTCTTCCTGGCCATACATTGTTTCTTACTTCAACAACTGGGGAAAAATTGAGATTAAATCCTAATTCCTTTAATATTTTCCCGTGTTCTTTTCCTAAGAAATATGCGTCTTTAGGGGTTTTGATTTCTCCGAAAGTTTTGCTTTTATAAAAATTCTTGAAGGGATTCCAGTATCCTTCCATATCTGTAGCAACAAAAAGCTTAATTTGAGAATTTCTTTGATACTTTCTGATAGTTTCCTTATACTCTTGTTTCGTATTTAAATCATCCAAAAATATCCCTCCAACTCCTAACTCACCAAACCTTTTATCAAAGCTATTTCCATTAACAATAATCATCTGAGCGATTTTCTCTTTCAAACTTAACTTATTAAGATTTATATGTTCCATAAACAGAAAAAGAAGTAAATCTAGATAAATTTAACTAGTTCAAGCCTTTTTGAATTTAGCCACGAGTTCTATTAAGTCTTCCTGTCCGAGAAACATAGACCTGCAGCAGTATCTTTCCAGTCCAAGCTCATCTAAAACCTTCTTTGCAGGCTCGTTTTGCTGCTTTACTCTTAATTTAAACTCCTCCCATAAGTGAGCTATTGGCTTTCCGCAACCGAAACATCTTACAGGGATTATCATAATAATACTCCTCTCTGCTGGTTTTTAAAGCTTTTGATAACTTCAGAGAGGTTTTTAAAAGAGAGTTCCTTGTAAACTTAATGAGTGAAAAGGAAAAAGTGAGAGAATTAATAAGATTAGAAAGAGTTTATAAGATTTACAGGGCTGGGCAGGAAAACGAGGTAAGAGCGTTGCAAAACATTAACCTGAAAATAATCGGGGGAGAGTTTGTAGCAATTATGGGTCCTTCCGGAAGCGGGAAATCTACATGCATGAATTTGATTGGCAGTTTGGATATTCCAACAAAAGGAAAAGTGTTTCTTGAAAATAAAGATATTTCCAAGCTTGCAGAGTCTGAACTTGCTCTGCTTAGAGGAAAAAAGATAGGATTTATTTTTCAGCAGTTTAACCTTATTCCTAATCTGACAGCTCTTGAAAATGTAACTCTTCCTATGATTTTTCAGGGAGTTGAGGAGTATGAAAGAATTGAAAGAGGAAAAGAGTTATTGAAAAAATTTGGCCTGGCTGACAGAATGTATCATTACCCAGCACAACTCTCGGGAGGAGAGCAGCAAAGAGTTGCTATTGCCAGGGCATTGGCAAATAACCCTGACATAATTCTGGCTGATGAGCCTACAGGAAATCTGGATTCTATAAACGGAGAAATCATACTTTCTTTTTTAGATGCACTTCACAAAGAGGGAAAAACAATAGTTATGATTACTCATGACCAAAACTTAGCTTTAAGACATGCTGAGATAATTTACTGGTTAAAAGACGGAAAAATAGAGAAGGTCACAAAAAAATATCGCAACAAGTGGATAACATTGAAGAGAAGGTAAAATTATAATCATAAAATGAAAGAATATTTTTTACTGGCTTTTAAGAATATAAGAAAAAGAGGTGTCAGAAGCTGGCTAACATTGTTGGGAATTTTCATTGGGGTTTTAACAGTTGTTTCTTTAATAAGCCTTGGGAATGGTTTGAGAGAAGGAGTAATTTCACAGTTTGGAATAAGTTCAACTAAATTAATCACTGTTCAGGCTGGAGGTCTTACAGCTTATGGACCTCCAGGGACATGGGTTTCAAACCCTTTAACAAAACAGGATGCTGAAGCTATTGAAAAACTTGACAGTGTAGAAATAGCAATTCCAAGAAACATAGAAACAGTTCAGGTAAAATTCAAAGGAAAAACAATAACCTCTCTTGCTGCATCTCTGCCACGAGAGAGAATGGATTTTGTATATGAAACCCTCGAGCTGAATGCAAAACACGGAAGACTTTTGGAAAAAGGTGATTCAAGGAAAGTTTTGTTAGGAAGTGATTTTAGAGATAAAACAAAAAACGGATTTGGAAAAAGCATCTCTGTTGGAGATAAAATAAGCATTGAGGGAAAGGAGTTTAGAGTTGCTGGAATACTTGAAAAGAAAGGAAGTTTCATAATTGACAGAATTATATTTATGCCTGATGAGGAATTGAATGATATAAAAAATTACAGAGACAAAGTAAATTTAATTGCTGTAAGAGTAAAGAGCAAAGATTTAATGGATAGAGCAAAGGAAGATATAGAAAAATTGTTAAGAGAGAGAAGAGATGTTAAAAAAGGTGAAGAGGATTTTGAGGTTTCAACTCCTCAGGCAATACTGGAAACAGTGGATAATGTCCTTAAAGGAATTCAGATTTTTATAGTAATCATAGCTTTAATTTCAATTGTTGTCGGTTCAATAGGAATCATTAATACTATGACTGTTTCTGTACTTGAAAGAAAAAAAGATATAGGAATTATGAAGGCTGTTGGCTTGACAAATAAAAATATTTTTTATCTATTTTTTGTAGAGGCTGGCTTGTTGGGATTGATTGGAGGGTTGTTAGGAGTTGTTTTCGGAATGATTGTTGGTTATTTTGGAACAGCTGCAATAAACAAAATTATAGGCTCTTCTGCAACTCCTGAAATAAGCTGGATTGTTGTAATTCTTACTTTAATAGGAAGTTTTTTTATAGGTTCTCTTGCTGGAACAATTCCTGCAATTAGAGCAGCAAAACAAAACCCTGTTGAAGCCCTACGAGGTTAAAATGAGCGAGAATATAAAATATTCATTGAAGAACTTATTGAATAGAAAACAAAGAAGCATTTTAACAATAATATCAATATTTATAGGAATAACAACTATTTTCATATTTGTCAGTTTTGGGTGGGGCCTTTATGATTATGTTAAAGAATTTACTACAAGCTCTTCTGCAGACAAAGTAACAATAATCTCTAAAGGTGCTGGAATTGTTTTTAGCGGAATGGATCCTTCTTTTGTTTTAACAGAAGATGATATAAAAGCAATTGAGAGGACTCCCAGAGTTTTCAAAGTAGCTGGAATTTATGCAAAGCCAGCAAAGATTAAACATGATGGCATAGTAAAGTATGTTTTTTTAATAGGTTTCAAACCTCAAGACGAGGAATTAATAACTGATTTGTTTAATATTGAGATAGATAAAGGAAGAAAATTAAACAAGAATGACAAAGGGAAAGTAGTGTTAGGATATAACTATCAGATAAAAGACAGAATATTTCCGAGAGCTTTTGAGTTAAATAATAAGATAGAAATAGAAGGTAAGAAGTTCAGGATTATTGGTTTTTTTGAGGCTGTGGGAAATCCTCAAGATGATTCAAATATTTATATGAGTGAAAAAGATATTAGAGAGTTATACTTCAATAGTACACAGGAAATTAAAGGATACAACTGGGCGATTGCAAAAGTAGATTTGGAAAATATTGACAGAGTTATAACTGAAGTAGAAAAGAATTTACGAGAATCCCGAGGACAGAAGGAAGGTGAAGAAGATTTTTTTGTGGAGTCTTTCCAGGACCTCTTAAAAACTTATACTAAAGCATTGGATATTGTTATTGCTTTTGTAATTTTGATTTCTCTAATTTCAGTTATTGTTTCATCAGTAAATACTGCAAACACTATGATTACTTCTGTTTTAGAGAGAACTCGAGAAATAGGAGTTTTGAAAGCTATTGGTGCAAGAAACAGAGAGATATTTAAGATATTTTTATTTGAATCAAGTTTATTGGGATTTATAGGAGGAGTTTTAGGAGTTTTAGTTGGCTGGATGATAACTTATGCCTTAAAAAATATCTTGGATAGTTTTGGATGGGGTTTTTTAACTCCTCACTATTCAACAAGCTTATTTGTTACATGCATATTATTTGCAACAATAACTGGAGCAATTTCTGGAGCAATTCCTGCAATGCAGGCATCAAAAATAAAGGTTGTTGACGCGCTGAGGTATGAGTGATGGTAAAGATTTCTCAAGAAAAAACTTCAAGTTCAGGCTTTTCTCTTTTTTTCATGCTTTTTGTAAATCCTATATGCTATAAAGATTACAATTAAAGCTGCTACTAGGTAATAAATAAAGTTTTTCTTTTTGGTTGATTTTTCTGTTTGAAAAGAAAAAGAATTGAAATAGAGAGTTTTGTTTAGTGTTCTTCTTACTCCTGTTTCATCAGTGTAACGAATTATCAAATCAATGCTTCCTTCAAAAGAATCCAATGGAGCTAAATTAAAATCCACTGTTGTATAATCATTTGCATCAAGAGAGCCAAGTATTTTCTTGTTAGGCCCTTTTATAATTATGTTTTCTTGTTGAGGAATTTCAGCTGCGAGAGCCTCAACATCGTTTTTGCCTATATTTAGAATTTCCAGTGTTAAAGTATTTGATGAAGAATCATAACTTTTAAGATATATCTCAAAATCAGCCCTTACATCTTTCACATAAACATTGAACTGTTTTTCAAAGCTTTCCTTTCCTGAATCATCAGAACCATATCTTACTGTAATAGGGTTGTCTCCATCCAAGGCATTTTCATCTATTTTGACTTTATAAGGTATCATTAAATAAGAGGGATAGTCTTTAACAAAAGTTCCTCCTTTAACAGTTACCTTTAATTCTGTTCCAGGATCAAAAGAGATAGGAAAATCCTCTACAAGCTCAAAAAAGACATTAACACATTCAGGGTTTTCAGTTCCTGTCATCTGAAATACTAGTTTCACATAATCTCCCGGAATTGCTGGATATGGGTCTTGGTTTATTAGTGAAACATCTAAAGAACACACAGCAGATGAAAAAGGTGTTAAGAATAAGAGTATTAAAATCTGCATACTATAAAAGAAATTCCTCTTTGTTTTCATGAAATAAAATAAACAATGTATTCTTTATAAACTTTCTTGATGAAAGCGGCCGGTTGTCTGAGACATTGATGAAACGATATAAGTTAAAAGTTAAGGTAGGTGTTGATTAGAATAATTGCTTAAAATAGTGTAAAAATCTTTGTTTTAATGGTTCGTACAAGATATATTGTGCGAAGTTTTAAGAGTTTTTTGCGGATTTTTCATGGATTTTTGAGAAATTTCGATAAAATTGTTGTCTTCTGTTAACTAAGGTTAAGTTAGTTAATATTTAGCAGTTTTAAGGTAGTAGAAAAAGGCTCTAATCCTAAAAGTTTTATTAAAGAGTCTTTATCAAAAAAATTAAGAAAAAGAGATTAAAAGAGCTGGAGCTGTAAAACAGAAAGTTCAAAACATAGATTCTAAAAAAGTTATTAACTTAGGTTATCTTAGTTAACATCTATCTTTGAAAAGTGTTTTGTAATTTTAAAGAGGTTTAAAAAATGATGCAAAAAGAAATTTTTAAAATAATGGTTTAAAAGAAAAGTTTGTTGCAAGAAAGTGTGAAAGAAATGTTAAGAATAGTTAAAGAATATTAAAAAAGGAAAAATTGAGTGGTGTTTAATGATGATTGCCAGTTTATATGATTGTGTGTTAATTTAGGTTAAGTTAGTGAACATTAGATGTTTTTTATGAGTTTTGTTTGCTTTAATAAAGATTGTCTTCTTTTAAGAAATGTGCTGTAAAATATATTAAAATAAGGCTTACAATTGTAATGAAGGTTGAAGTTAGAATGCTTGATAGAGCTGAATTTTGAATATTAGTAATCCATTTTACAAGCTCTTGAGATAGGTTAAAAACAGTTTCTCTCCAGCTGAAAGCTATTGTAAAGCCTAAAGTAACTACAATTAACATCCTCATCTGCCTTCTAAACTCTTTTTTGAAGTTGTTTCCTTTTACAAAAACAGCGTAAAGCCAGTCCCTAACTCCCTTTTCCATTGTATATTATTTAACAAAGAGGTGTTTTAATTAAAATTAAAAAATAGTTTATTAATCTTATTATTTTTTAGTTTTTCGATTTTTATCGACGATAACAATCTTTTTAAGTTGAAAATGAAGGATAAACAGGTGTTTAAAGGTGTTTAAACAGGTGTTTAAATGAAATTTTTTGAAACAAACAGCTGTTTAAATTTAAACAGACAATAAAAAAACAGCAAAAAATAATTCTCTTTAATAAAAAACAATTATTATAAATTTTGGCATATTAAGGCTTAAAAAGAAAGATTTTTAAAGGATGATTGATATTAAATATTATGTTTTGGTTATTTTCTGGAAAAAAGAAGTTTGATCAGCTTAAAGAAGAAACAAAAAAAGGATTTGACGCTGTAAAAAAAGACATTCTTTCTATAAGTAAATGGATTAAACACCTTGATTCTGAAAAAAACACCCAGCAAAAAGAGATTGAAGAGATAAAACAAATGTTATCGTCGATAAAAGAGGATGTTGAAGGGTTAAAAAATGTTGTTTCTCTAATTGGAGAGTTCCAAAATAAACAAGTGTTTACAACACCTAAACAGCTGTCCAAAAAACAAACAACTGTTTATCCTGTCCAAACAGCTGTCCAAACAGCTGTCCAAACACCAAATTTAAGACAATTTTCAACAACTGAGAGAGCAATAATATGGATACTCTTAAACACGGACATGAAACTGAGTTATGAGGATTTGGCAGCAATGTTAGGAAAAGAGAGATCAACAATAAGAGGCCAAATAAATGCTATAAAACAGAAAAGTGAGAGTTTGATAAGTGAGATTGTTGAGAAAAATGGTAAAAAGAGAGTGTTTATTCCTGATGAAATTAAAGAAAAAATGTTAAAAAAAGAAAAAGTGAGAGTTAAAAAGAGCAAAATAATGAAAAAAGAGCAAGAAAATGAGTAAAAAAGTGAGAGAAAAGGAAGAAAAAATAAAAAATTCATTAAGTTATTAGATGAGTGAGAGAAAAATGTAGTGGGTAAAAGAGGAAAAAAGAAGGAAAAATTAAGAAAAAAGGAAGAGGTTGACGCAAAAAACAATAAAGAAAAAAGTAGAGAGTTGAATATATTCGGCTAAACGAAAAACTAATTAGAGGTCTCTTAATTTTAAAATTGTAGAAAGAGATGCTATTTTTTTCAGATTTTCAGAGATAAAAAGATGCACTGATTTATTATTCAGTTTTACTTTCTCTATAGGAATTCCTTTTTTTATTAGTTTTCCGACGTAATCCCTAATAGAGCTTTCTGATAGAGAGAGTTTAGAAGAAAGTGTTTTGTAGTCAGCATAACCTATCTCTTCCTCTAATTGATAGATTGTTGAAAAAATGAGGATTTCCTGCTCTGTGAGTCTTTTAAATTTAAGACGAATTTCTTTTTTTATGCTATCTAAGGAATTAAGAATTTCTATGGCTTCCTCAAAAGAAGCTGGTTTAACCTCATTTTTAACATTATTTTGAGGAAAATGTGTCTGTCTGTTTGTCTGTCTGTTTGTCTGTCTGTCTGTTGGAACCCCTTTATTTCCAGTGGAAATACTTAAAATTTGAGTGTTTAAAGGCTTAAAACCAGAAATATCTGCTGGAATATCTGTCTGATTTGTTGGAAATTTTTCTTCATGTGTCGGATTATCTAAGTAATACTTCTCTTTATTTTCATTAAAAAATAAAAGTTTTTTATCTTGTTTTTCTGTTTCTGAATAGTTTGAAAGAGGTTTTTGAAGATTTTTGACAATTTCGCACAACTCGATCATACTTTCTCTTAAAAAAGAAAGCTCTTTTTTTAAAGAATCTATTTCAGTTTTAAGGGAAAAAATATCTTCTTTCAC
>WAQV01000071.1 GCA_015520065.1 Candidatus Pacearchaeota archaeon
ACCATTATGACCATACAGGAAACCTTCAATTGTTTAAAAACGCAAGAATTTATGGCAACATTGAGGATTTCCCAAACAAAAGAGTTTTTCTGTCTTCCATGAGATATTTAACTGAAGCAGAATACGAGGAGTGCTTGGAAAAAGGAGGATGCGATAAATGCGAAAAATACGAAATTTATGATATAGGCAAACTAAATATTCCTGAGATTAGAGTTATAAGAACACCTGGTCATACTAAAGGAAGCGTCTGTTTTTATATGCCAGAACAAAAAATTCTTTTTTCCGGGGACACAATTTTCAATAACGGCTTTATAGGAAGAACAGATTTTCCGAACAGCTGCCCGGAAAAAATGGAAAAATCTTTGCAGTTAATTAATAAGATTGATTATGATATTTTATGCCCAGGGCATACTTATTAAAGGTAATATGCTTGCTTTGGCAACCTGCAAAAAACTTAAAAATATCTTCAATCCTCCAGTAAGATGTTATCAACACTTGCTAAAAAGCTGAAACATTCCTCAGTTTTCAAAAGCCTTGCAGGGATTGCAAGTATTGCAGCTTTTTTATACTTCACTCCTTTATATGGAGCTTCTCAATCAAAAACAGAAAAAACTCTTCAAGAAAGGCATTCTATAATAAATAGCAGACTGCAGGAAAAGTGCATTGACTGGATTAAAGTATTTGGTGAGAATCCTGAAAAAAGAAACCTTTATATCATATTTCAGAAGCACCCTTCTTCTAAATTAGGACTGGATGAAAAAGAAAAAGCAATATTTTATCTAGTTGAGGGAGTGTTTGAAAATCAGATATGTGTATATAGGATATTAGAGGATTTATTCAAGAATAAGAATTTGGAACTGATTGTGTCAGAAGGATTGTATTATGATGATTATGCAGACCTTACCTATAAGGATAAAAACTTTAAGAACATCTTTCCTGAGAGCATAGAAGCTATAGAGAAAGGAAATAATAAACCAATTATAAATTATGTATATCTGAAAGACAGACCAAGCTCAGAACTAATAGGTGTGATATATCCAGAACTTTATGTTATTGGTTTTGAAGACAAAGCAATAAAGACTCCTGACAGACCTTTAGGTTTCTTAGATACTCGTAAACAAAGAAGCATGAATGCCCTAAAATATGCGCTGAAACACTCAGAAGAGTTTTATAAAAAAGGAATTACGAAAAACAAAGATGCAGCAATAGTTATTGGTGGAATGCATATCCTTGATTACAAAGAGATTACTGGAAAAGCAGAAAAAGGAGAGACTGACTACAATCTAATCTTTATTTTCCCGAGAGGCATTTTAAGATACTAATCTCGCTCAACAATCTCCACAACCTTGTTTCTTGAAGAAAGACCAGAGACTATCTTTGCTTCACGGCATTTAAAATGTTTCCTTAGCAGTTTTGTAAGTTCCGCATTGGCTTTTCCTTCAACAGGCCTCTTTTTAATCCAGACTTCATATTCACTATCATTTTTCTCAACAATTTTTTCCTGAGAAGAGCCTGGGTGAACTTTAACTTTAATTTTTCTCGTCATTTTTTAATCATCAGGGATTTTATGCAACCCTTTCTTAAAAACCTCTTCAATATATTTCTCAACATCTTCAATTGTTTTGAATGAATATCTTTCAGAATACTCATTATGAAAAGTGCATTCCTCTTGGTCATATTCACGGCATATCTTTGGCCTTTTATCATATATTAAACACTTGTTATCATCTCCTAAAAACTCGCAAGGAGTTATAAATTCTATATGCCATACATAATCTTCATCAACATAAACATTTACGTTTTTATGCAAAACATACCATTTTATATCCTCAAAATCCTCTAAAGATTCAGGAGTATCAATTTCCATTGCAACATACCTGCAACATTCAGCCTTGCAGCCTTCGCAGCTTTTGCATTCATCGGATTTCATGTTTAAAAGAAGATAAAACCTATTTTTAAACTTTACAGCCTTATTCTTTAAATTTATCCAGAATGTTTTTCCTCATCTCATTAGCAAGAGATTTGTCTTTAGTTATTATTACTTTTATGGAAGATTTCTTCTCTAACACATTTTTTAAGAGTCCTAAGATTTCTCTCTTTTTAAGATAGGTTTTAATATCTTTTTTCAATTTCTCGGGTATGAAAATCTGAATAAAATAATCACTGAATACTAAAATATCATTTGGAAATTGGTTGGAGACGATCTTGAAATTAACTCCAATTGAATTATAAAATCTTTCAGATAACTTCTCAAGATATGACTTTCCAGAACAAAGAAAATAAAATTTATGTCCTCTGCTTTTTAAACGATTATAGTAGTTGTATTCTGACCTTAGATAGAAAATTGGTCTCCATTCATTGTTAAAAGCTAAACATATCAACTCATTTTTCTTATTAAGCAACTCTGTTTTCATAAAGTAGTAGAGGTATTTCTCAGTATCAAATAAGCTATTAAAGCTCAGGATAATCATGTCTTCCCCGTGTCTGCTTTCTTTTAATCCTGAGAACTCATTAATTCTTTTTTGTGCATAATAATTTGTCTCAACAATATCTGTGAATGACTGAAGAGTTTTTATCCAGCTTATATTAATCTCGTACTTCCCGTCTTTCTCCCTAAGGACATTCTTTTCTACAAGCTCCTTTAATGACTTGTAAACAGATTGATATGTATGAGAATATCTATACTGTCTTTTTATCTCATAGAATATCTTTCTCGCTGAGAGAGGCCATTCTATTGAGAGTATGCTAATTATAGCATCCTTTGTATTCTTTGGACGGCTGTTTATTTCAGGGATTATAAGGTTAAAAACCATTTTCCTAATGACCAATATATCTATTAAACTTTTTAGTTTATATTTAATTAAACATTATGTTAATAAAGTTTATGATAACTTAGAAACTAATAATTAAACATTATTGTATGAAAATAAAAGATGGATTCATTAGAGAGGGAACTTGAGAAAATCAGGAAAAAAGAGGCAGAGATTCTCGCAAAAATAGACAAAAGAAACAAAAAAAGAAAAATTAAATGTGCAGCTTGTGGAAGTTCTCACCAAATACAAGAGCTTACTCTGATTCAAACTCATTGGTATATTGCTCCAACTGGTTGTATAGGAGGAGATTTTTGGAAGGAGGGAGAAATGCAGTTTGTTTGTCCTGATACGCAAATTAGGAATAGATTGTTTTTTTATGGAGGAGTTTCCCCTGAAAACCCTGAAAATACAGTTGAAGAGCAATTTAAATCGAAGTATGGACATCTTTTCAAAGAGGTTATAGAAGAATATGAGAAACATCCGAGAGGATATAGAGTAAATAATGATTTTTATACTAATAGAAAAAACTGTGAAAGGTTCGGACTTATTGATAAAAAGGAAAGGTAGTTTATAATGGAAACTCTTTAAGTTTACTGTTTCAGAATATCTCAAATCTGTCTCTTATACACATCTCCG
>WAQV01000072.1 GCA_015520065.1 Candidatus Pacearchaeota archaeon
CTATAACAATGTTTTCTGCTTTTCCTGTTTTCCTATAAGGGCTTTTCCATACTCTCCGTCAAATCCTGGCTTTACTTTTATTTTGCCTTCTCTGTTAAGCAAAATGAGTTCAGTTAACTTCTCATCAACCTCATTTTTCTTGAAATCCTCTTCTGGAACTTTCAAGAGGATATTGAACTCGTTTCCAAACTTTTTTATTAAATCATTGTAAATGTTCCATACCTTCTTGCTGTTTAGGTTTTCAGTGTTATTTGCAAGAGCTATAAGTTCATGCAAAGGCAAAAGCCTGTAAAAGAGTTTTGCATTTTTCGGCTTGTAACCTTTAGGATAGTTTGCAAGCTTTTCTACACGGTTTTCAACACCGATTGTCAGGCTGTTTTTGCATACAGGACACTTGCTGTTAAGCTCTTTTGTTTTTTCAGGAGGGCATGAAAATCCGCAGTTTCTGTGACCATCCCAATGATATTTTCCATAAGCAGGGTCTGTTTCAATAGTTCCTATGAAAGAGTTCTTTCTTATCTGTTTTATGATTTCTTTGTAAGAGTCTGTTTTTTTAAATATGGTTGCCTCTCTTCCAAGCCTGAAAGGCCAAAAACTGTGAGAGTCAGAAAAACTCACTATTGCTTTTCTTTCAAGCTCTTTTATACGCCAGTTCATTTCCGGATCACTGCTCATGCCAGTCTCAATTGCATGAATATTTTCAAACTGCTCTTTGAAACATTCTTTTAAGCTGTCAAATCCACTAGAAGAGCCAAACACACCATACCAAGGGGTCCATGCATGCGCTGGAATTATTTCAATATCAAGAGAGATTTTCATTAACTCTTCGGTAAATTTGTCTGCAGGTATATTGAAAATCGGTCTGCCGTCATAATCACGCCTGCCTTTTGTATCAAGATAGGAGTTAACTTTTTCTGCAGTTTCAATGTCAGGAATCAGTAAAACTAAATGAATTCTTCTTCCTTTGTCTTGCGTATAAATTAAGGAAATCTCTCCACTAATGATAAAAGGAAAGTCCTCATAATAGTAAAACCCTTTTCCATTGCTTTTCAGTTTTTTAATATCCTCAAACCAGACAGGATGAGTAAAATCCCCAGTACCTAGCAAATGCAACCCTTTTATTTTTGCCCATTTTACGAGGTTTTCAAAATCTATATTTTTGCTGCACGCCTGCGAAAATCTTGAATGAATATGCAAGTCAGCAATCATCCATCCCTCTTTCATGATGAAGATAAAAAAAGAGGTATTAAATATTTATTGATTATGCTTATATTGCTTAAACTTTTTTGAAGTGTTATGAGCTTCTTGCTGTATTTATGGATGTTTTGGCTGAGAAGGTTTAATCTCCTTTATGGATGTTACGATTGAAAACTCACAATAAAGAACTTCCCAGATAATCTTATTCGTTTCACAGGAAAACTAATATAAGATAGTATCCGTTATACTATTGCTTTTTTAAGAATAAAAGTATTTTTTCTCAGGTATTTTAATATCCATAAATCTTAAATCTCTTCTTTTTTAATAAGTAATAAACAACTCCTCCGATGATGGCTATTAAAGGGATTATTATCACAGACCATTTCAATATTTTCCTTAACAATGAGCTTTTTGTTTCTCCAGTTGTTTCACTTTCAGCTGTTTCAGTTGAAGATGTTTCACTGCTTTTTTCTGCTGTCTGGTTTTCAGTAATCTCAGGGATTTTTTCATATATCTTTTTAATAGTTAGATTTGCTTTGCTGTTCTCAACGCTGTTTAGTTTTACATAAATGTTATAATATCCATCATCTGTAACATCAAATTTCTTTTCATCACCTATGCTTAGAATTGCCTGTTGAGGGGTTGAGGATACATTTATTATAGCCGTATCAGAAGTAACCTCAATAACTCCAACATAATGGTCTTCATTATTTATCTTTATTTTTACCCTTTGTTTTTTGCTTAGCTCTTTTGTATAGCCCTCAGCACTTGTAAACTTGGAATCCTCTACAATATAAGTGTTAGTCCAGAACGCTTGAGTCGTACTTCCAGTGGATGTAGCACCTCCTCCTGATGAACTGCTGCTTGAACTGCTACTGCTAGAGTCACCTGAACTTTCTCCTGAAGGAGCCACACCAAAAGCGTTTGGAGCAACTCCGGAAAAGTGAGGTATCTTTATCCAAATGATGTTGCTTGAGTTATCCATATAACAAGGGGTTGAGTTAAAACTACTGTCTGTTGTGCTGCACTCAACTCCAGCACTTGTAAGATAAGATCTGTAAGTTGAACTATTATAATCAAGGAAATCGTCTGTAAGATTATTATAGCTATCCCCTCTTGACCTATTCCATACAACTTCCCATTCTTCATCATATAATAACGGAATTGTAATATTGAATATCCAACTCTCATTCAAGTAGTTACTATCTCCAGAATTGTCGGAGTAAGGCATTCCTATTAAAACATAATCATAAACATCTCTTGGAACAAAACTTCCAAACTCCCATGTTTGTTGTTGCACTGTCTTATTTATTGAGCTCGCATTCTCATTAATTATACTGTCCATAGGAGGCTGTTTTGCCGAGAACATGTCAAAATTCATAAATCTTAAAGTTACATTAGTAGATATGATTTTCATCTCCATATTCACTTTACCTGCAACTAAGGCCTTGAAAGGGTTAAAGTCAGAGGCATTCATTGATGTAATCTCACAAGAGGAAGAAGGATTTATTACATTGCAGGACGCAGTATTTCTTAAAAACCTCATCTCAATCTGAAGTTCACTGACATTTACCATTTCCATCTCACCACTTTCGTTTATTCTTTTAAATCCTGCATCTCCTTCTGTCATCGTAACAAGAGTAATATTATTCTCTGCAAGACTTAGATTGAGCATTGCCTCTTTTGGAGGAGCATCGTTTGCAAATATCTTTACCTTTGCCCAATTAGTGTTATTAAGGATTGGCAGGTAAAAAGTTCCATTTGTGATAGTTTCTATAATATAATCAACTTTTCCAAATATTGGGTGTTTCACTTCAACATCTACATGCATTTTTGTAGTAATTCCATCTCCTGAAGAATTTTGGATATTTACTCTCATTGTTGAAGTATTTAGAGTTCCCCAGCTACCTGACCAATTATCTCCAACAAGCTTATACATTGTTACATTTAATTGCTGTTCACTAGTGTTAGTTATAGTTACATTTTGGAATGCTGCAACATAATAATTAGATAAATCTGCTTCTGATGAAGCATTTTTTGCATAAAACTCTATAAGATATGGGATTCCTGAATTGGAACCTATGACAGATATGTTATATGCTGCTATGCTGTTTGGGCAAGAAACATCTCCAGAAATAGCCCAACCAGAAGAGTTTGACATGTTTAATTGCTCTTGAGATGAAACATTTATCTTCCCTATATCTGCTTCTACAGGAGGCACGAATCCTTCCCATGGCATTAATTTTGGAATTATATTTGTGACATTTAGTGCTGTCAAGTCGTGTCCTTGCGCAACTTTAATACATCCTGTAAGTCTTACCTCACTTACTGCTAAGTTCTGCGTTACCTGCAATATTTGCCCTTTTGTTAGTGTTCCTAATGAAGAATTGGATATTGGAGGAGCAGGACAGTCAGTGTCGTTCATAAATGTTCCGTCGCACCATTGAGGGTTGAAATTGAACTGCATGAAATCTCTCATAAACATAACAGTATAGTTTTTTCCTACAGGAACTACAATGTCCACAGTATCCACAGTACTCATCATATTACTTGCAATAGGAAATCCCACTTTTTGGTCAAGAACCATATATCCGAACTTCTGCCCATCAGTACCATTTGTTGCATTAAGTCTCAAAGTTGCAGCTTCTTGTAAATAGAATTTTGTTCCGTTTAGAGTCGGAGGTTTCATATATTCAGGCATATTTTCGAATCCCGGAACTGGATAAAACACATCTGCAGGGAATGGAGGAAGAGCAGAGCCAACTTTTTCTGCCACTCCACTAGCATTGTAGTATATTATTTTTAATACATAGGACTCAGCAGAACCATTTATTGAATCAAAACTGAAATAACCGTTTGCATCTGTTGTTGTACTTGCTTCTAAAATCTCCTGAGGAGGTCCGTTCTGAGACTCAACAAACTGGTATATTGAAACATTTGCATTACCTTGGTTTCCTCCAGTTTCATTTTTAACATATCCTGAGAAAGCAAAATTTACTGTAAACTGCAAAAGAGTAGTGTTAAAACTGAAAGAGGTTCCATCAGTTCCATTTGCAGTTACTTGGATTTCAAGATTTCCTGCAAGCAATGGATTTATTTGGAACCAGAACTCTTCAATACTTTGGTTTGCAACTATTCCATCAACAGTTTCATTTCTAAATATAAATTTTACATTTCCTTCAGAAGTAGTATTTATAAATCTAACATCAATATCCGGAGCACTAGTGCCGTTTGTTCCTCCAACAAAAAAAACACCATCAGCCATTCTTCCAGTTATAGAAAAAACAATTTCTGTAATATTCATATTCTCTGCTCCAACGCTCACATTAATTAAGCCATTTTCTGTCCTATTAATTGTTGTTGAACTCTCGATTGTGAAATTTGCATCTAGAGAAGCAATTAAGTTTAAACTTACCAGCAATGAAAATACCAAAATCCCTAATAAAAATGTTGCCTTTTTCATCCTCTTTTAAACCTCTAAACCCCTGTTTTTTACAATGAAAAGCCATTTATAAATCTTTTTTCTCATGAAACAGAGTTAATTAAGTAGACTGAGATTCAATTATCTTTATAATGCTGTTTTCTACTTTATTCCAGTTTATATGCCCGTCTTTTATCTCAATAGTATAGATGACATTTTCATTACTAATTTCTCTTAATAATTCGAAAATCCTTCTATAGTCTATATTCCCTGCACCCATCTCTAATCCCTCACCCTCTTTCTTGTATCCGTATGCATCATTTACATGGACAAGTATGATGTTTTCTTTCAAAGCATTTATTGCAAAATCCCAATTAACTTTTTCAGCATAATACTTTTTATCTATATCCGCTCCAGGCAATTCACCTTTTCCTTCTTTTAAATAGTTCATATACTGTTCAAGATGAGCAAAATCTAAACAGTTTTTAATTCCTTTATCCTTTGTTCTCACAATCTCTAAAGGATGATAATCTAACAATCCATCAACTGTTCCATGGTCAGGAGGATTGTTTTCTCTTGTAATCTGAATAAGTGGCTTATTGTCTTTTATCAAACCATATTCTTTGCAGAGAGTATCGGCATAATCTTTTAGTTCTAAAAGCACTTTTTCTCCAGTCTTAAGCCCTTCCTCTTTTTCCTTTTCAGAAATATTCTTTTTATCAACAAATCTAAATAAGTGAAAGTTTACCGGCACTATGTTATTTATCTTCAACTTAGATGCAACAAGCACTGCTTCCTTTATCGTTTCTCTTGAGAACTCTATTATTTTATTAGATTTCCATGCCAAATCATAGCTCTTTGCTTCCTCAACACTATCCCACCTGCTTTTTATTGGATAATGATATGCTATGTGAGTTATGCCAGCATTTCTAAGATAATTTGCTACAATATCTGCTCTTTTCTCTGTTGGAATCTTCTCCATTATATTAAATACTTCTTGAATCTCTATAGACCTTAAACTATATTTCTTTGTAAGAGAAATAGCTCTCTCAAACTGGTCCTTGCTTTGAGCACATTTAACTCCAAGAACTATGGGTACAGATTTTGCATTATTCATCATATTTGATGTATTTCTCTATTTATAAACTCTTCGAGTAAACTTGTTACTCTAAAGTTAATATTTGTCAGCATGAAATTTCAGGACATTCCTTTTAATATACTCTGCATTCTTCAATAATTTCTAGATTAGGAAGATTTAAAAATGTACTTTCTGATTCTATAAAAAGGACTCTTAGTCAATAAATAAACAATTTGCCTTGATAGATGCAATGAAAATTCCAAAAACAACAAACAGGTATTGCCCTTATTGCAAGAAGCAGACAGAGCAGAAAATAAAGCTTGTAAGCACTGGATTTAAGAGAGGAACTCTTACTAGAGGAAGCATTTCCAGAGCCAGGTCCAGAGGACTTGGAAGAGGAATTGGAAATAAAGGAAGATGGGGTTCAAGGCCAGCTATATCAAAACATAAAAGAAAATCAAAAACAACTAAAAAAACAAACATCATGTACACTTGCAAAGAGTGCGGGAAATCAAAATACCAGAAAAAAGGAAAAAGAGCAGGAAAACAGCTTCAGGAGTAAAATGGCAAGCAAAATAAAGATGATTTTATGCGATAAGGATGGGTGCCTTGTCAGTTACCCTAACAAACCATATCATTCCTCATGGGATGCGCTTTCATTGGCACTTCCTCCAAACAAAAGGGAAGAATGGTTTAAGATTAGAGATTATTATATAGGTACTGATGGCAGTTATGAGGAGTGGGCAAACAAACAGGTGAACCTATTAAAAATGACACCCTTAAAAGAGATAGAGAGAGTGTTGTTTCCAGTGCCTTATTCCAAGGGAGTAAAAGAATTTTTTTCAAATCTCAATGGAAATTATATTAAAGGAATAGTCTCAAGCGGAATAGATATTGTAGCAGAGAAGATTAAAGAGGAATTGAACTTTGATTTTTACCTATCCAATCACCTTAACAGAAAAAACGGATTTCTGACAGGAGAGATAACTCTTTTTGTAGAGATGGACAAAAAAGCAGAAAGAGTAAAAGAGGTTGCAGAGAGATACAACATAAGATTAGAGGAAATCTGCTTTGTAGGAGATAATTTTAATGATGTTCCTGTTATGGAGATTGTCGGACTTCCAATAGCTTACAATCCAAAAACAGAGGATTTAAAAAAGAAAGCAATGTATGTAATATCTGACTTTAGAGAACTAAACCATATTTTAGGACAGCATTAAAATGGCAATTGCAAAAAGAAAAAAGAAGTTTTTTGATGTTGAAATACCTTTAATAAACAAGCAGACACAGCTGTTGGCATACGAGTTTAAGGATGTTGACGGAAGATTCATAAAGTATGACTTAACAAGAATCTTAAAAGGAAAAAGCGCTGTTTTTAGCGGAAAGGTTTCAGTTAAAGGAGAGAAAGCAACAGTAATCCCTTACTATTTTAGAATTCTTCCATACTTTTTAAGAAGAATGGTAAGAAAAGGAACAAACTATGTTGAGGACTCATTCTTAACAGAGTGCAAGGATGCTATAATAAGAATTAAACCATTCTTAATAACAAGAAGAAAAGTCTCAAGAGCAGTAAGAAAGGCCTTAAGGGAGAAAGCAAAAGAAGAGCTGATTAACTATGCAAAAACAAAAACTGCTGAAAGCATTTTCAAAGATATAATTTCAAATCAGCTTCAGAAGCCTTTAAGCCTGAAACTAAAGAAAATTTACCCCCTTTCCCTTTGTGAAATAAGAATCCTGAAAGTTGAGAAATATCTTGAGCCTTCAGAAAAGTCAGAAGGCAAACAATCAGGAAAGAGTGAAAAAACTGTTAAAACAGATAAAACTGACAAAGCCAGTAAGGAAGAAAAGAAGGAAGAAGCAGTAAAAAAGACAGAGAAGGCAGAAGATTCTGAAAAGAAAAAGACTGAAAAGAAAGCAAAAGAGGAGAA
>WAQV01000073.1 GCA_015520065.1 Candidatus Pacearchaeota archaeon
GGATATATGTGATTGATGAGGAATTTATATGAGATTTCTTAAAAACCAGAAACATCAACCTTTAAAAATAAGCTTGCTGTCTGGAATTCTATGGAACACGAGATTAAAACAACTCTTAAATCACCTATTGTAACTGTTTGCGGGCATGTTGACCACGGAAAGACTACAATACTTGACAGTCTGAGAGGAACTTCCATAGCTGAAACAGAGGCAGGAAGAATAACTCAGAAAATATCTTTTTCACTTATTACAAAAGAGATAATTCAGGAAAGAATTGGAGGGTTGTTAAAAAAATATAATATACATTTAAGCATTCCAGGATTTTTATTTATAGACACTCCTGGGCATGCAGCCTTCACAAATCTAAGAAAAAGAGGAGGCTCTTTGGCAGATTTGGCAGTTCTTGTGATTGATATTAATGAAGGTATAAAACCTCAAACAGCTGAGGTAATTCAGATTTTAAAACACAATAAAACTCCGTTTGTGATTGCAATGAACAAGATTGATAATATCTCTGGCTGGAAAACTCCTAAAACATCAGAAAACACTGGCCAGACAACTGACTTAATAACTAACATAGAATCCCAGCCGTTTCATGTAAAGCAGGCTTTTGATGAGAAGTATATGACTCTGATTGCATCTCTGAACAGTTATGGATTTGATGCTGATTTGTTTTATAAGATATCTGACTTTACCAAGAAAATAGCACTAGTTCCTACCTCTGCAATAACCAAGGAAGGGATTCCTGAACTTCTGACAATGTTATGCGGTTTAAGCCAGAAATATCTTAAGGAGAACCTTGTTTTAGGAAAAGAGGCTAAAGGCGTTGTTTTGGAAGTAAAAAAAGAAAAAGCAGCAAGTTATGTAGAAGCAATTCTTTATGACGGGATTCTATCAAGAACAGACAGCATAGCAGTTTCTGATTTTGAAGGAAATCCAATAATAACAAAAATAAGGATTCTCGAGGAAATTGAGCCGCTTTCAACAAAATTTAAACCTAAAGACTCTGTTAAAGCATCAACTGGAATAAGAATGCAGTTAGTTGAAAAAACAGAGATTCTGCCTGGAATGCCTTTTGTCGTTTATTCTGGAAATGCAGAACAAATAAAAGAAATTTTCAAGAAGGAGATGGCCGGAAGCGTTTACTCAATGTTATCAAAAAAAGGAATAATTGCAAAGGCAGACTCATTGGGAAGTCTTGAGGCATTGCTTGTTTTGCTTAAAGAAAACGGGATTTCTGTGGTAAAAGCAGGCATAGGGAATATTAACAAAACAGACATTATCTCTGCAAAAGCTAATCTCGAAATAAATGAGATAGATGCAATAGTAGCAGGATTTAACGTTTCAGTAGATGAAGAAGCAAAAAGTTTAGCTCAAGACGAGAAGATAAAAATTCTTACAAACGATGTTATATATAAATTAATAGAAGATATAGTGGATTTCAGAATAGAAAAGAAAAAAGAGATAGAAAAAAAGAGACTTATGGAACTGTCTGCATTATGCAAACTAAGAGTTCTTCACCAGTATGTTTTCAGGAACACCAAACCAGCAATTTTTGGTGTCAGAGTTGAGGCAGGAAAACTCGTTCCAAATATGGAAGTTATTGATGAAAACAATGAAAAAATTGGCAGAATAAAGAACATTCAGTCAGAAAACAAATCTGTTCAGGAAGCTGTTGAGGGAATGGAGGTTGCAATCTCTCTGCAAGGAGCAAATTATGAGAGACAGATAAAAAACAAGGAATTTCTTTATTCAGAGCTTACTGAATCAGGATTTAAAAAATTCAAGAAAAACAAAGATTTGCTTTCATCAAAAGAAATATCTCTTCTTCAGGAGATTGCAAATATCAAACAGAAAGAGAAAGCTGATTGGGGAATGTAAAAAACTTCCTAATTTTTTCCTCAATGAAGGCTTCTAAGTAAGATTTAAAAAGAAATCCAGCTTATTACTTGTATGGAGGGTTATAAAACAAAAAGAGGTGTTTCTCCAGTAATTGCAACTGTGCTGTTAATAGGGATTGTAATTATTCTTGCCTTAACTATTTTTCTATGGTTTAAGAACTTCACTAAAGAGGCTGTAATAAAGTTTGACAAAAACATAGAGCTTGTTTGTGATGAAGTGCAGTTTGATGCTGATTACTCTGACGGGACTTTAACACTTTCCAATTATGGTAATGTTCCTGTTTTCAAGATTAAAGTTAGGGTTGAAAGCGAAGGAAATTACGAAACAAGAGACATTACAGAGTTTACAGATTTATGGCCTAAAAACGGGCTTACTCAAGGAGGTAGTTTTTCAGATATAATTGATTTCGGAGTTGCAGACAGAGTTGTTTTAATACCTGTACTTGTAGGAAAAACTGAAAAAGGAGAAAAAAGAACCTTCACTTGCGATGAAAACAGGTACGGGTATGAGATTGTCATATAAACTTCCTTTTGCTGTTTAAATTTTAAAATGCCAAACAAAAAAGCCCTTTCAGCTGTAGTCACAACATTAATCATAATACTTCTCGTAATAGCTGCTATTGGCATAGTCTGGGTAGTAATAAAAAACATACTAACAGAAAGTTCAGAAGAAATCTCTGCTGGATTATCAAGAGTTACACTGGAAATAATAGAAGACTCTGTAAAAATAAACAACAATGACAATACACTATCTTTTGTTGTTAGCAGAGATATAGGAAAAGGGGACTTAAATAAAATAAAAGTTATTCTTAAAGACACTCAAGATAACGCTTATTCTGAAGAAGTAGATGTTTCTAGTCTTACAGAGTTAGGAACAAAAAGAATAACAATAAACAAAGGCAGCTTAACAATGATAAAAAGCATTTCAATAGCCCCAGTAATAAAAACAGAAAAAGGAAAAGAAAAGCTCTTTGCTGTTGCAGATGAAATCAAGTTTTCTAATGAAGAAGTCATTAAGAATATGCCTGGAATTGTTGCATGGTGGAGATTTGAGGGAAATGCAAAAGACAGTGTAGGAAACAATCACGGAAGTTTGAATGGAGGAGTGAGTTTTGCAGATGGCAGATTTGGAAAAGCTGCAAGTTTTGATGGTGTTGATGATTATATTGAGATACCTAACTACTTTTTAACAAAGAATGTGTCTGAAGTTACTATCTCAGCATGGATTAAAGGAGAGTGGTCTAATTCGCATAATATGGTATTCTCTCAAACAACTTCTTCTAGAGGATATTATTTGTCAGTTAGGGACAATGGGAATGTGATGTGGTATCCAAATATAAGTCTAGGAGAACCTTCTATATCATCAACAATACTTCTTACTCCACAGAAAATGTATCATGTAGTTGCTATAATTGATTCAGGTGGAAATTCTTTAATATATATAAACGGAAAATTAGATAGTTCCTCCTCTGGATTTAGTTTAGATAAGGTGGACAACGTTAGCAATATTGGTAGTGCAGTGAATTTGCTTACTCCTCCAAACGGAATATTTAATGGACTAATAGACGAGGTAATGATTTTCAACAGAGCTTTAACTGCTGAGGAGGTTAGAGCATTATATGAGATGGATTTGAGTTAATTTGATGAGAAGCTAAATTGTAAAACCAAATATTATTTAAATATCTCAGATATTATTTTTTTATGAAAATAACTGGAGTTACAGCAAAAAGCATTCTTGATTCCAGAAAAGAAAAAACTGTTGAGGTAATAATTAATACTAATGTCGGAGTTTTTTCTGCAAGCGCTCCTAACGGAAAATCCAAAGGCAAACATGAAGCAAAGCCTTACAGGAAAACTCTTGAAGAGGACATAAAAACCATAAAAAAGTTTAGTGATTATTTCTCAGAGGAGATAATAGAGAAATTTGAGGATTTGAGAAGGATTGAAGATATAGTTGACGGGCATATTGGAGCAAACACTCTTTTCGCTTTGGAGTCAGCAATACTTAAGGCGCTTGCAAAAGAAAAAAAGCTTGATGTATGGCAATTAATAACTCAAAAATCAGATAACCTGAGAATTCCACGACTTGTTGGAAACTGCATAGGCGGTGGAAAGCACACCTCAGTTGATAAAGATGGAAAAAAACCTGACTTTCAAGAGTTTCTTTTAATCCCTGAAACTAATTCTGCAATTCAGGCATTTGATATTAATCTTGAAGCTAAGTTTAATGCTCAGTTCATTCTTCAAAATGTGGATGACAAGTTCAAGAACAAAAAGAATGACGAAGATGCATGGATAACCTCTCTTGATGATAAAAGGGTTTTAGAGGTGTTAAAAGACCTAAAAGACAATATATGGGATGAGAGAAGACTTTACCTTGATGAAGGAGTAGATGTTGCTGCATCAACAATCTATAAAAGAAAAAAATATCACTATGAAAACCCTAAACTTGACAGAACTCCTGAAGAACAGTTAAGTTATCTGTCAAACTTGATAAAAAATTTTCATCTTTTTTATATTGAGGATCCTTTCCATGAAGAAGATTTTGAGAGTTTTGCAAAGCTGTTAAAAAAATTTCCTGACAGGCTCATAGTTGGAGATGACCTGACAGTTACTAACTACAAAAGGCTGGAAAAAGCAATTGAGATGAAAAGCATTAATGCTATAATTATAAAGCCAAACCAGAACGGCTCTTTGCTTGATGTTAAGAGAGTTGTTGAATTAGCCAAAGAGAATAACATTAAGACAGTTTTCTCTCATAGAAGCGGTGAAACTGAAGAAGACATACTTGCAGATTTGGCTTTTGGATTTCAGGCAGACTTTCTTAAATGCGGGATTACAGGAAAAGAAAGAGAGGCAAAAATTAAGCGACTGATTGAGATAGAGAAAAGCCTTTAGATGGGTGCGGAGGGAATCGAACCCCCGGCTGGCGGTCTGGAGCCGCCTGTTTTACCACTAAACTACGCACCCAGTTTTTGAATAATTTTTAAAGTAGGACAGCGTTTTTAATCCTTTCTTTTTCATTCATTTTAGAAAAAGTTTGTTTTTAATCATTCATCTTTTTTATTTCTTCAATCTCATGGTTTGAGATTGCGCAACCCTTAAACTTTAATGCATAGAGCAATGCATCAAGAACCATGCTACCTTTAAGCCTGACAAGTCCGTTTTTGTATGCGATATAGATTAATTCTGAGGACCTTATAATCTTAAACCTTCTGAAAATTGCATATTTTTCTTTTTTTGCATTTATTTTTATATGAAGCTTTTTTTCAAGAAGCTTTTTTAGGTTTTCAGGTTTTTCGCATAACATTCTTGTTGTTCTTTCATCAATTGCAACAACATTCTTAATACCTTTTTCAGAGAGAATCTTGCTTAATGCAAGGCATGAAGCCTCTCCAGAGTCAATGAGATGTATGTTTCTTCCGTTTCCTTTGAAGATGCTGTTTGCAAGGCTTAAAAATTCTTCTGCTGTCTGAGTAATCTCTGATGCCTGTACTCCATAAACATAAGGCATCTCAAGAATTTTTGCATCAAGAAGCTGTTTAAGTTTCAGTGCTTCTAACTCAAACTTTTTTATTGTGATTGGCTTGTCAATAATTTCATCTCTTACTTCAGAAGTAATTAAGAATTTTCCTCTAAACATCTTTTTCAGGCTTTTAAACTCCTCAAGCAAACCATTCATTGCAAAACTTATCAGAGTGCTTGCATCAAAGACTATTGCTTTTTGTTCCATTTTACCATTACTCAAACATACTTTCAGCAAGTTTAATTCTTGATTCAATATCCATTGTCTCAGTTACAAGAACATCAGGAATTCCTGTTTTTCCAGCATACTCTGCAAGCTCAAACATTGTAATTCCTAAAAGCTTTGCAGTCTTTTCCATAGAAATCCCATGCTCGTAAATTCTTGAGGCTTTGTTAATCTGGGCTTTTCTGAATACATCTTGAATATAGATTTTCAGCTTTCCTGACAGCTTATCAACAGCATTTCTGATAATTGAGATATTTTTCTTAAACTCTTTATTGTCTTTTTTTCTAACAGCAATGATTAAATTCTCTAAAGAGCTGTTAAAAGTATTGTAAAAACTTTCCCAACCAGGAAGGCTTCTGTAATGCTCTCTTTCCATTATCTTGCTTAAAGAGTAAACTATGACTGCAACAGCAATATTATCGGGGTCTTGGGTAAAAGATGCAGTATTTATTGTCTGGTCGCTTAGTTTTCTTATCCTTGAGGAGTCTCCTTTTTTGAGAGCTTTTTTTGTTTCTTTTAAAATTCTTAAAATATTCTCAACCTCTTCCATAACTTGAAACAGAAAAGAGAGTTAATAAAACTTAAGTTTTTTATAGTTTCCAGAATATTTCTTAACATGAAGAAAGCAGTATTGGATACAAATTTTATTTTGACTTGCATAAAAAATAAGATAGACTTTTTTGAAGAGCTTGAGTTTATGGGATGTAAGATTTTAATTCCTAAACAAGTAATTTCCGAGCTAAATAAAATAGCAAACCCCGTCATGATAAAAAAGAAGCTCTCAGAAAGAGAGCTTGCAAGTTTGGCTTTGAAAATTCTTGAGCATGAGAAAAACAGGTTTGAGGTTATAGAGCTTGGCAGCAAGTATGTAGACAAAGGCATTATAAAATTAGCCAGGGAAAACAGAGACTTGCTTATTGCAACCCTTGACAGAGAGATTAAAACAAGCGTTAAAAACCCAAAAATACTTATCAGGGGAAAAAAGAAGTTGGAGATTATCTAATCTTTTATTAATGATTTGTTGCTACATTAACTGCTTGTTTAATATTATCAATCTCTTCTTCAATACTCTCTACCTCTTCTTTAATTTTCTCTTCTGAAGTATCTTTTATTTTTCCTTCTAATTCTTCAACAACCTCTTCAGTATCTATCTCTTTTTCTATCTCAACCTTCTTTTCAACTTCAATATTTTCACTTTCAATATCTTCTTCACTTTTAATCTCTATTTCAGATTTATCCTCTTCTTTTTCCTTAATTTTTACTTTCATAATTTCTCTTATCTCCTCAATACTCAAACCAGTTTTTGCAGAGATTTCCTCTTCAATTGCATCTAAGTCGATAGTATTCATCTCAAATTCAAATTCGTTTTCTCCTATCTCAATATTTATCTCCGCTCTTCCTTCTTCTATCTCTACCTTAATCTCTTTTCCTAATTCTTCCTTTTCCTTTCTGTTTTCTTTCAGAAGCTTTTTCGCTTCCTTGGCAATTTTCCTAGCATCAGAGAAATTTCCGTTTTTGAACTCATTAATCGCCTGATCTAATAGAGCATTAAATTCTTCAATGAGTTTCTCAGAAGCATTAATTCCTTTTTCAGATACTTCTTTTAAATATTCTTCCATCTCTTGACGAGCATCTTCAATTGTTTCCAGAGCCTTTTCTTGTTTTTTCAGCCCTTTTTCTTTTTCAATGTTTTCTATTTCTATCTCAATCTCTTCTTCAGATTTTCCTGTTTCCTGCTCTATTTCAATTTTTATTTTGTTTTTCTTGTTCTTAATCTCTATTTCTATTTCTCCTGTTTGCCCTTTGATTGATTCAAGTATTGAGTTAATCATCTCTTTATTCTGAGGCGTTAGTTCTCCTTCAATCTCAATCTTAACTTTCAGCTCTCCAAATACTAATTCTGCCTCTTCTTCATGCTTCTCTAGTTCTTTTTCTATTTCAATTACTTCTTCTATTTCCTTAAAAGAATCCTCTTCATCAATAATCTTAACTATTTCTTTTATCTCCATAAGATTCTTCTCATGCTCTTTTTTAGCTTTTTCAGCAGCATCTATTTTACCTTCTTTTATCATCTCTCTTACTTCTAGAAGCCTTTCTCTTGCTATCTCAAGATTTTTTCTCGCTTTTTCTCCTTCATCAAAAGTTAATAGAAGATTTAATTGGTCCAATGCCTTGTCAATTTCCCAAAGAAAACTGTCAGGAGTTATTCCAGGGTCAAAACTAATGTCTTGAGTTTCTTGAGCATTTACATATCCAATGAATAAAGTAAGTATAAAGAAGAGCTGCAATACACTGAATATGTTTTTCATAAACTTCATGTAGAACTTTCGATTTATAAGTTTTTCTTTTATTATCTCTTTCTGCTTAGACTATAGAAACTTTTATAAACAATGTCTGCTTGAAAACTAATAAAAGAGGGGAAAATGAGATTGCAGAGAGGTGTTTTGCATTTTTTTATTGGAATCTTCTTATTAGTAGTTGTTATAGGATTCTCTAGTGCTGTATCCTTTACTGTTAGTGTTACTCCATCAAATGTTGATGAGGATGTAAGCTATCTCTACAATTTTACAATCACAAACACAAATTCAACAGCAAATATAACTCAAATCAATATCAGCCTGCCAAGTGGTTTCAGTGCAAATCCTGAAACAAACGGAACATCTGTAGCAGGAGCGAGCTTTTCAATCTCAGGAAGCGTTCTTACATGGAGTCTTACTCCTTTAATATTAAATGACTCAACAGAGTATTTTTGGTTTAATGCAACAGCTTCAACTCCTGGAACATACAACTTTAGTGTTACTTCCTTGGACAGTGCAGGAATTACTTCTACAAATGAAAGCAATATAATTACTGTTGCTGATACAACGCCTCCTTCAGTCTCAATAGTCTTCCCTCAAAATTCAACATACACAACAAATGTTTCTGAATTGAATTACACAGTATCAGATAATTCTGGATTGAGTAATTGTTGGTACTCTACAGACAATGGAGCAACAAACAGCTCAACAGTAAGTGCAGGAACAAACTTTACTGGTGTAATCAGTAGTGAGGGAAGCAACACCTGGACTTTATATTGTAATGATACCTCAGGGAATGAGAATTCTACATCAGTTACATTTACTAAGGACACTGGAAGTCCTGTTTCTAATCTTGTGAGCCCATCAAACAACAGTTATGACAGAGATACAACTACTTTCAGCTGTAATGCCACTGACAGCCAAGGATTGGACTCAATTACTTTATATTTATGGAACTCTGACGGAAGCCTAAATCTTACAAACACTACTGCAGTAACTGGAACAAGCAACTCAACGAGCTGGACATACAACATCACTTCAGACGGAACTTACATATGGAACTGTTATGTAAATGATACTGCTGGAAATTCTGACTGGGATGTTAATAGAACTATCAACATAGATAATGTAGCTCCATCTATAAGCTTATCTCTTATAAGCTCTACAAAAACAAGTTTAAGTATAGAGATAGTCGGAAAAGAAGGAACCTGTACTGTAGATAGAAGCGGGGCGTCAATTTCCGGCTCTACTCTAACTGAAACTGGTTTAAGCTGTGGAACAACTTATGCTTATACTGTAACTTGCACAGATGCTGCAGGAAATTCAGGAAGTTCTGAGTCAACAGAATTCTCAACAAGCAAATGCCCAAGCAGCGGAAAAGTTACAAAGCCTTTCTGGACTAACACAGTTGTTGTTGGAGATATTAAAGAAGGCTATACACGAGCCTTATCTGAGAAACAGAGAATAAAAGTAACTCTGAAAGGAGAGGAGCATTATGTTGGAGTTATTAAAGTTGCAGAGAATACAGCAACAATAAATGTTTCTTCCACTCCGCAGCAGGCAGTTTTAAGCATTGGTGAAGAGAAAAAGTTTGATGTTGATAATGACGGATATTACGAAATTTATGTTAAGTTAAACGGAATTGAAGACAATAAAGCAGACATCACTATTAAAGAGATATCTGAGAAAGTTCCTGCTGAAGCAGTCAAAGATTCTTCAGAAAAAGAGCAGATTTCTGAGAAAGAAACAACTCCTGCTCCTGAAACAGGAAAGGAAACAAGAGAGAGTTTAGCATGGAGCGTAATCAAATGGATTTTAATTCTTGCAATTATAGGAGTTATAGTTTACTTTGCTTACAATTACTATTCTAAAAGAAAATAAATTTCATATGTTGTTGCGTTAAATAGCGATTTAAGCGACTTGAGAATTTTTAAAATTTACTCTGAGAATTTTTAATTTTTATATGGCAAACTATAAATAACTTCTGCTTTTTTATTTGAAATGAGAAAAATAAAAATTCTGCCTGTTTACCCGGAATTCCCTGAAACATTTTGGAGTTTCAAAAAAGCAGTCAGCTACATAAATAAAAAATCAGTAATGCCTCCTCTTGGTTTGGCTACAGTCTTAGCAATGGTTCCATCAGACAGATTTGAAATTCAGAGAATAGTTGATTTGAATGTTGAGCCTCTAAAAGAAGAGAGTGTTAAAAATGCTGACATTTTATTTACATCCACAATGGTTGTTCAGGAGCAGTCTCATAATGAAGTTCTGGATATGGCTAAATTTTATGGAAAAAAGGTTGTTGCAGGAGGACCTTTTCCTACCTCGTATCCAGAGAGAAACTCAAAAGCAGATTTTATTGTAGCAGATGAGGCAGAGATTACCTTAAAACCTTTTTTAGAGGATTTAGTGAAAGGAACTCCTCAGAAAATATATACTCGTGAAAATATTATAAAAGATGGAAGAAACAGCTGGCCTTTGACAAAAACAGGCAGACCTTATCTAACAAAAACTCCTATACCGAGATGGGATTTAGCGGATTTAAGCCAATACTCTGCTTTTTGCATTCAGTACTCGAGAGGATGCCCTCATGACTGTGAATTCTGCGATGTTACAAAACTGTTTGGCAGAGAGCCTTTAACAAAAACTCCTCAGCAAGTAATTTCAGAACTGAACTTCCTTTATAAAATGGGCTGCAGAGGAGCTGTTATGTTTGTAGATGACAATCTTATAGGAAATAAAAAGAACTTGAAAGAGTTGCTTCCTGTTTTAATAAAATGGCAAGAGGAAAGAAACTATCCTTTTAATTTCTTTACGGAAGCAAGCATAGAGTTGGCTACGGAATCCAATAAGAGCATTCTTGAGAATATGGTTAAAGCAGGATTTAATCAGGTTTTTATTGGAATTGAGTCCTTGGACAGAGAGGTTCTTGAAGAAACAAATAAAAAACAAAATATCAGAGTTTCCCAGTTTGATGCAATAAGAAAAATACAAAATGCAGGAATAGAGGTTACAGGAGGGTTTATTGTAGGGTTTGATAAGGAAAAGCCAGAAGTTTTTGACAAGCTTTTTGATTTCATACAGCAGAGCGGGATTATTATTGCAATGCCCGGCTTGCTGACAGCACTAAAAGGAACCAAGCTTTACAACAGGCTAAAAAAAGAAGGAAGGCTGAAGTATGAGTCAGAAGGAAACAACACCCACAATCTTTCGTTTAATTTTAAAACAACTATGAATGAGAGATTTTTGATAGAGAACTATAAAAACCTTCTCGCAAGGTTGTTTGATGATAAGAACTATTATTCGAGATGCAGAGTTCTTCAAGAAAATTTGGGAGATTCTTACAGAGTTCCTAACAGAAAGAATTTAGAGGGAATTCTTGCTTTTGGAAAGTCTTTAAAAAATCATCTTTTTTCCAAAGGAGGGTTGGAGTATGCAAAATACCTTCTATGGACTGCACTAAAAAACCCTCGGCTTTTTCCAGAGGCAGTAAATCATGCAATAAAACTTGAACACTTTAAGGCAATCACAAACTCAATGCTGGAAGCAGATGATTATATTTCTGAGACCTCTCAACTGTATGAGTCTTTTAAAAAAGAGGTAGAAAGCATTGTTTCTAAATATACAAATTACAGAAAAAGAGCAGAGCTAATCTCAAACATTGCAGCAGAAATGCTCTCCTATGCAGAAAGCAGATACAACAAGCTTCATAAGGATTTCAGGAGTAGTGCAGAAAACGCTCTTATGGATTTAAAAAGAAAAATATTCAGAGATGTCGAAGAGTATCAAGCATGCTTGGAAGAGAAGAGTTTTGCTCAAAAAACATAAATTTAAATATCTTGTATAAATAGAGAAAATATGGAAGAGAGGAAGGGTTTAGAAGCCTCAAACTTAAAAAACGCAAAAATCCTGGCTTTAGGAATTGTAGGTTTAATAGCTGTAATAGCCATAACAAAGATTATTATTGCTCAAGGAGAATTTACTTATGTAATCTCAAATTCTGAAAACTGGGAAGATGTGTATTCTGCAATGCTGTATGCCAGCCTTGAGAAGGCAGGAAGCGACTTTCTTGTTAGCACAAAACACGGGAGCATTCTACTTAACAGCATAAATAAGAAAAATGATATAAGGGTTATAAGCTCAAAAAAATCTCCTTTTGTCATTAATTATGCAGACCTGATAAAAGATAAAGGATTTAAAGATGCGGATGAGTTAATTCTTGACAACCCCAACCTTGAGCTGATAGAGGAACTGCCGGAAATAAACAACTTCATAGTTGTTGGAAACTCTTATGGTTACAGCGCAATAGCAGTTGCTCCTTATGCAGTCATAACTAACTCATGGGTGTTTCTTGCTGACAGAGCAAACATAGATGAGATAGACTCAATTTTAAGTGAGAGAGATGTTAATAATTTGCTTATTTACGGATTTGTTGACAGGGAAGTAAGGGAAACTTTGTCAAAATACAATCCCGAGATAATCAATACTGGAGACAGGTTTAAGGACAATATAGGGATAGTTAAGAAATTCCTCGAGATAAAGCCTACACAACAAGTTCTTCTTACAAACGGAGAGTTTATTGAAAAAGAGATAATGTCAGGAACAAGTCCTATACTTTTCACAGGTAAAGAGAATGTTCCAGAACAGATAAAAGAATACATACAAAGCTCGGATATTGAGGTGGGAGTGTTGATAGGAGCTGATTTGGTTGGAGCTGCTACAAATATAAGAAGAAGCACTGGAATAAGCGTAATAGTAAAATTCGCAAGAGGAGCAAGAGTTCCTGCAGGAACAATTGCTGCAGTTGAGGGTCTTGATTTATTTTATCTTCCTGTTCCAATAATGGACCTTGAGCTTGATTCTGCAAAATACAACCGTGCTACCTCGCAGCTGGAGGTTACATACAAAAGCAACTCAAACATTCCTATATACTTCAAGGGAACTCTCACTCCTGTAACAGCTTCAGGAAAGCAAACAAAAATAGGTGATGTTGAGCCAGTGTTTATAGCTCCAAATGATTTCAAGACTGTAAGTTATTCTGATGTAGATTTTACAGATGAGAAAATAAGTCTGGAAGTATTTACTCTTTACGGTGAAACTCCAAGTTCTTTGGAAAAGATTTTGGAGAAAAAAATTGATGTGGATGTTGTTAATGTAATTGACAGGTGCGAGATTGATATTGAAAGCGTAAAATACACAAAATCCAGAAAAGAGTTTTCTGTTAAAGTTCTTAATCCTGGTTCTATTGACTGCTGGGTTGATGTTGAGCTGAGCGATGTTATTATCGACGGTGTTGAAAAAACCATTGGTTCTGAAGGGTCAGTAAAAATACTTGCAGGAAAAAAAGGCAAGATAGTAATCAGACAGGAGATGACTGAAGAGGATTTAAAGGAAAATCATTTTGTTAATGTAATTGCATATTATGGTGAAAGAGAGAACGGCTTGGTTAAAATATTGAAAGGAAAGTATGAGCTGAAAGTTGAAAGCATATCATTTGCAACTCTAAGCCTGATAATTCTTGCATTGATTGTATTGGTAGCAGTTATTGTTCTAATATTCCTTTTCATAAAAAAGAAAAGAGAGGATGAGTGGTAGAGCTGGTTTATTGAAGAGTTAATTTTACTTAACCAACTTCAAACTTTCTCTCACTTCATGCAGGATTTTTTTAGCACTATAGAAATCTTTTTTGTCAGAAGTGGCATTAAACATTTTTATCTTTCCAGGAACTGACATCAGTTTTAAATCCTCAATATAAACATCTTTTCCTGATTTTCTTTTTGAGCTGATTTCCTCCTTAAGCAAGGCATATTCAGAGTTCAGCATTGCAACAAGTTCATCTTTTATTTTTTCAATAAGCTCTTTTCTTGAAGAAGATTCTTTTATAATCTTGTCTATTTTTTTGTCTTTTGTTTTGTCTTTTGAAGCTTTGTAATGCTTTATGAAGCTTTCAACCTGCTTGTCATTTAACATATTCAGCACATGAAAAAGCTCCTCAAGATGCTCAAAATCAAGAAGCTTTTTTATTCTTGATTCAGTTATTCTAAACACTGCTCTTTTTTTAGCGTCTTCCTGCTGTTTTTTTGCTTTTGTTGTTTTTGCCATTTAATTTCTTATTTCTTTTTCTGTTTTTCTTTTTTACTATCTTTTTCTTTAGTTTCTTTTACCTCTTCTTTAGCTTTCTTTTTCTCCTCCTCAGACTCTTTGTTACTCTCTTTCTTATCCTTCACATTCTCGCTATCTTCCTTACTCTTTTCTCCTTTACTATCTTTCTCTTTATCTTTTTTACCTTCATCTTCCTTACCCTCTCCTTCCTCACCACTCAAAAACTCATCTATTGCCTTAACAATGCCATCTTTATCTAAAACACTCTTAACTCTTTCACCTAACTCAGAATCAATCTCTTTTCCAATCCAGTCAGCAATATCATTCTTCTCGCTATTAACATGTCCTTTAAAGACATCATCATCAATTCCAGGCAGAACCTCTTTAAGC
>WAQV01000074.1 GCA_015520065.1 Candidatus Pacearchaeota archaeon
TTAAAGAAGCTTGAATATAGAGGATATGACAGTGCAGGGATTTGCACATTATCAGATAATGGGCTTGAGATAATAAAAAGAAAAGGGAAAGTTTCTGAGATTGCAGAAGAAGTTCTTTCTAAGAAATTAAGAGGAAATATTGGGATAGCCCATACAAGATGGGCCACCCATGGAACTCCTAATGAAATAAACTCTCATCCACATACTTGCTGCAACAAAAATATAGCAATAGTGCATAATGGAATAATTGAGAATTACTCTTTGTTAAAGGAAATGCTTCTCTCAGAAGGCCATAAAATAATCTCAGAGACTGACTCAGAGATAATTGCTCACCTCGTAGAGAAATTTTATAAAAATGATATTGAGGAAGCAGTTGCAAAAGCATTAAAACTTATTAAAGGGAGTTTTGGACTTGCAGTTATTCATAAGGCTGAGAATAAAATTGTAGCTGCAAGAAGAGACTCTCCAATTGTTTTAGGTTTGGGAGATGAAGAAATGTTTATAGCATCTGACGCAACAGCACTCTTGAGCCATACAAAAAAAGTAATTTATCTCGATGACAATGAAATTGCTTTAATAAGCAAAAACAGCTATTCTGTCAAAAATCTAAATTTAAAGCCTGTTAGTAAAAAAGTCCATAAAACAAACTTAGATGTTTTGCAGACTGAAAAAGGAGGATTTAAACATTTCTTGTTAAAAGAAATTTTTGAGCAGCCTCTTGCTGTAAAAAACGCAATAAAAGGGAGAATTAAAAACAACAGAGTTTGTTTAGGATTTGACACAAAACAGCTAAACAAACTAAAAAGAGTAATTATAACTGCATGCGGAACAAGCTGGCATTCTGCTTTAATAGGCAAATACTTGATTGAGAGCATTGCAAAGATTCCAGTAGAAGTTGATTATGCATCTGAATTCAGATATAGAAATCCTGTTTTAAACAAAGATGACAGTGTTATTCTTATCTCTCAGTCCGGGGAAACTGCAGACACTCTTGCTGCTTTAAGGGAGGCAAAATCCAAAAATGTGAGGACTATGGCAATTGTTAATGTTCTCGGTTCAACCATTGAAAGAGAAGCAGATTCATGCATTTATCTGCATGCAGGACCAGAGATTAGTGTTGCAAGCACCAAAGCATTTACCTCTCAAATTTTAGTCCTTTTGCTGTTAGCACTTCAATTAAGTCAGAAAAAAGGACAGGAAATTAACAAAAAATTGATAAAAGAGCTAAATAAGTTGCCAATAAAAATAGAGAAGGTTTTAAACCAAAAAGAAACAATAAGCAAGATTGCAAAAGAGCTTCACTCATACAATAACTTTCTTTGTCTTGGAAGAGGAATTAATTTTCCTGTTGCGCTTGAAGGAGCATTAAAGATTAAAGAGATCTCATACATTCATGCAGAAGGATATCCTGCAGCAGAGATGAAGCACGGTCCTATAGCTTTAATTGATAAAAACATGCCTGTAATTTTCATAATAAATAAAGGAAAACTCTTTGAGAAATCTTTAAGCAATCTTCAGGAAATAAAATCAAGAGGCGGAAAAGTTATTGCAATAACTCAGGTTTGTGAAAATTTTCAGTCACTAGCTGATAAAGAATTGAATGCTTTAGAAAAGCTCTCTGATTATGTTATAAAGATTCCTTATGCTTCAGAAGAATTATCTCCAATAATTAATGTAATTCCCTTGCAATTGCTGGCTTATTATCTGGCTGATTTTAGAGGATTAGATATTGACAAGCCACGAAATCTTGCTAAATCAGTTACAGTTGAGTAGGTTTTTACCTAGTAACAATTTCCAGAGCGTCTCTGTGTTTTAATTCGTAATCTTTGCCTCTTGCTGTTTTCGTTCTTGCATCAATCGCTTTAATAAAGTTTTTTCCAAAATCAGTGTGCAGAAGATAGGCAAAATCCAGGGCTGTGCTTCCTGATGGCACTAAAAAGCAGTCAGGCAGGATGTTTCCTTTGCTGTCACCCAACTTGGTTGCACTGGCAGGAAATACCGCAATATATTTCAGCAAATCAAAAACTGCCTCATTCAAAACCTCTTGAACTCCTGTACCATAAGGAAATCTCTCTAAAACATTTTTTTTGATTTTGTTTAGTGCCTCCTCCTGTTTTGGAGTTAACTTTTCTTTATTTATAATTTTAAAATCCCTCTCACCAGGGATGTACTCAATCAAGCCGTGTTTTGCAGCTTCCCTTAAAGCCAGCTCAGAATCTGCAGAACAAGGTATTATCTTTAGTTCAGGAAACTTTTCTTTAAGAATATTGTAATTTTTCTCTCCATTCTGCATGTCAACTTTGTTTGCTGCAATAATCATTGGCTTGCTTTCTTTTCTCAATTCAGAAACAAACTTCTTTAACTGCTCTTCATTCCATAAAACAGGTTTTTCAGGCAAATTTAATTTAGTGAGAACTTTTTTTACCTGTTGCTCATTTATCTTAAGCCCCGAAAACTGTTTTGCAACAGCCTCTGAAAACTTTTCATCAGGATTTTGTTCAAATCTTTTAATAAAAACTTTCCAGACTTTCACCAAGATATTGTAAAACCAGCTGTCAAGCTCTTTTTCCAGAAAGATTATATCTTGGCTTACGTCATAATTCTCAGTTGGTTTTCCTTCAGCGTCAGTTGTTCCGGAAACATCTACTATATGGATAAACACATCAGCCTGCCTTAAGTCATCTAAAAACTGGTTTCCTAATCCCTTGCCTTCTGAAGCTCCTGGAACAAGACCAGCAACATCCATAAGCTCAACAGGAACAAACCTCCAGTGGTTGATGCAAAATCCTTTGCTAGGATTGCAATTAACACCAAACTCTTTGTCAATGCATTCAACTTTCACATACCCGACACCATGGTTTGGTTTTATTGTTGTAAAAGGATAACTCGCAATATCAACTTCAGCAAGAGTAGCTGCTTTGAAAAATGTTGACTTTCCTACAGAAGGCTTTCCAACAAGTCCTATTAGCATTTTTAACAAGCTTTTTTCTCTGAAATTTTAACTATCTCTCTATAAATTTCATCAACTTTCCTGTAAAAACTTTCTAAATCAGAGTCATTCATTATTTTAAAATCTGCAAGTTCCATGCATTTGCCAACATGCTGTCCTAATGGGTCTTCTTCACAGAAATCTCTCTCATCAATTTTCAGAAAGCCCTCAAAAGTTTTAGGGTCACTCGGCCTGCCTCTTGCAAGAAGTCTTTTGTATCTCGTTTCCTGAGGAGCATCAATAGAAATCAGATAGAAATCTTTTATTTTTCTAAACTCGTCAACTTCTGCAGGATGTCTGATTCCATCAATAACATAATTTCTGTTAACATCAATAAGTTTAATAA
>WAQV01000075.1 GCA_015520065.1 Candidatus Pacearchaeota archaeon
ACAGCTGCGTTCTGGTAGATTTTCATTTCAGGGCTGTTCCTCAGCAAGGAGCTTTCCTTGGAAGAGCAGAAGTCACATTTAAGGCGTATGCCCTGAATCAGGACGAACTTGATAAAATGGAGGAGTTTTTAGACCAGTCTGACTTAACTGATGCTTTAAGCCTGATAGAAGGAGCAACCACAGAAAGCCTGAAACAGCTTGAAGAGGAGATAAATTTCTTTCTTAATGAGAAAGATTCTGAAAAAAAATCCGATGAAGAGAACAATAAAAAAGATAAAGATGACGGAGGCAACCCATTCTTGGCACTTATAGGATATTACAACAAGAAAGACGACTCTGGAAAAAGTAAGTCTTCTGATAATAAAGAGGAAGAAAAATCAATAGCTCCAGACAACTGGGTTGAAAAAGAGTACATAAGAAAACTGGCAGCAAAAAATGCTGTTGAAACAGCTTTCACTTTGTTTGACACTTACAAAAAAGCCCACAGAATGGAGAGCTATGCATAAATTTCCTGATAATGTCATTGTAATAAATAGATTTTTAAATTTCTAATACCTTAATATAATAATGACGACATACTCTCTAGACCTTATTATAGAGAATATTAAGAAAAACTATCCTTCTGCAAAGCTGAGAAGAAAGGGAGAGCATTTATTGGTAGAGTACAGGGGAAAAAGGCTTGACATAGGGCTCTCAAATCCAACAAGCTCAAAGATTCATGGTTTTGGTGTTGAAAAAATTGCAAAGTTTATGTCTGATTATGAAGAGAAGCCGTCTGCAGTAATGGCAAAGCTTACAAGACCCTTAGTTAAAGACAAATTCTCAAACAGGAAGGCTCTGGAGAGAATCTTCTTAAATGCAGGAATCTTTGCATTCTCAGCATTATTTATTCTGCTTGTTGCTTCAAAAACATCAATCACAGGATTTGTAGTTATTGATGGAGCCTCATCACTCTACAATGCAGGAATAATAATATCTGTTATTGCAGTGGTTCTGCTTATAGCTTACAAGATTAAAAGCAGAAAATAATTTCTTTTAATAATGAAAGATGAAACTCTCTCTCGGGGAAATGAGGAGAAAAAATCATCTGTTTCAAATCCGGAAGATACAGAAAAAGAGTCAGATACTGAGATAGAGTCTTCTTTGGATGATTCTTTAGAAGAATCAGAAGAAAATGAAAAACAAGGCACTCAAGAATCAGATAATGAGACTCAAAATCAAGTGCAGCTGCAGAAACTTTCTGAGCATTCTGATGCAGGCATGACTTTTTTTGACACTCGCTCAACTAAAGCCCCTTCTCCTGTTCTTGAAAGAGCAAACATTCCTGCAGGAACTCTTGAAGCAGAGGTTATGAATGCTCCTGCTTCTGTTTTTCAAGATTCCAACAAAAATGAACAACAAAGAGGAAATTATGTTGAGTTTAGAACCTCTGATTACATTCCTCAAAATAACACTCAGGAAAGCACTAAAAGAGAGTACACTCCTGTTATAAACGCTTCAAGACAGCAGGCATTCAGGGATACAGAAAGACCTGCAGCAGAGTTTATTGACCCATTAAAAGATATAAAAAATTACGAGCAACAAACGACTTCAACAGATATGACTCCGAAGATGATTGAGCCTCAACAGAGAGATTTTGAGAGTCTCATAACTAAGACACCTTTTGACAAGAGAGAAGAAGAGTACAGAAAAGTGAAACTTGACTCAGGATGACAGAGATGGTATTTATTTGGAATTTGCATTTGACAATAACTATATAAATAATATTTTATTTATTAAAGAATGGCTGGAAATTATGAAATAAGGGATTTATATCAAGGAGGATATTCCAGCTTTGAGCCATTATACTCTACAGTAGGCTACAGCATGTCTGCCAAAGGATTAGGAATGTCAACAGATGCAAGAACAGCGAATATTCTAAAAGAGGTTTCCGAGAACATCTCTGCAGGAGCAAAAGCAGTTGAGTTGACTCAGGTTTCTTCAGAGGTTTTTGAGTCAGTCCCTGACGAGCAGCTAGATGAAGTAAGAAGGTTAAGCAAGCTTACTGGAGTAGATGTTTCAGTCCATGCTCCAGTTGTAGAACCATCAGGAATAACTCGGGAAGGATACTCTGATGCAGCAAGAAGAGCAGTTGAAAGGCAGATGCTTCTGGCAGTTGAGAGAAGCCGCAAGATTGACCCTGAAGGAAACATTCCTGTAACTTTTCACTCATCTGCAGGAATCCCTGGAGAGATAAAAGAGAAAGGAAAAGAAGAAGAGATGGGTTTGTTGATTAACAAGCTTTCATGGCAGCTGCGTCCTGTTGAGATTAAAAAAAGGCACTGGCCTGGAGAAGATAAAAAATCAGATGTTTATACTGAGGCAAAAAGAGCAAGCGAAGACTTTTGGAGTGAGAGCATACGAAGCATGGAGTACTATGCAGACTATGGAAGCAGGCTTACAAAAGACACTGCTGTGCAGAAGCTTCTTAGAAAAGAGATTGGAGATATTGAACCAGAGATGATAAAAGAGGCAGAGTCCAAGTACAGAACAGGGGCAGCAATGCTGAATGATGCTTACAGGCAGCTTACCAAATTATTTGATGTTGCGTATGACAATGTAAGCAATCCTGAAGATAAAAAACTTTTAGAGAAATTTATGGAAGAAGTTAAGAAAGAAGCAGAGATGATTAAAAAAGACCCTATGAGCAGTACGAGCATTATGAAAAGAATGGAGATTATTGAGAAAGGAAAAGAGATATTTGAGAAGCTCTCATCTCCTCCTCAGATATTTGTGCCTTTAAGGGATTTTGCAGAGGAGAAAACAACAACTACTTTTGGAAATGTGGCATTTGAGGCATACAAGAAATTCAAGGATTCAGCTCCTACTGTTGTAATTGAGAACCCTCCAGCAGGAGGGGCTTTCAGCACAGGAGAAGAGCTTAAAAAAATTGTTGAAAAGTCCAGAGAACATTTTGTAAAAAGGGCTGTTGAGGAGGGAATCTCAGAGTCAGAAGCAAAAAAGCTTGCAGAGAAATTCATTGGTGCTACGTGGGATGTAGGACATATAAACATGTTAAGAAGGTACGGCTATGAATCAGAAGACATTATCAAGGAAACAGAAAAAATCGCTCCTCTCGTAAAACATGTCCATCTTTCTGACAATTTCGGGTTTGAGCATACAGAGCTTCCTATGGGAATGGGAAATGTTCCAGTAAAAGAAATGATGGAAAAGCTTGGAAAAGAAGGATTTGAAGGAAGGAAGATTATAGAGGCGCTGAGTTGGTGGCAGCATTTCTCTCCAGGAGGAAAAC
>WAQV01000076.1 GCA_015520065.1 Candidatus Pacearchaeota archaeon
GAGGTTGAAAGAGAGATAGATGAAGGAAAATATGACAAGGAAATCAAGGAAGAAAGAACAGAAACTCCTGAAGAAAAAAAGGCTGCTCTTGCAAAATACTTCTCTGAAATAAAAGCGAGACAGGATCAGATACTAAAACAGGAAGCTGCAGCAAAAGAGGCTGAAGCTGCAAAAGAAGAAAAGAAAAAATAAACTCTCATAATTCTTAATTTTGAAACAGATAGTTATAAAAAGCAACAAAATTTAAGAAATCTGTAAACCTAAACGACTCAAGGGGCTGTGGGGTAGCCTGGTTAGCCTTTCAGGTTTGGGACCTGACGACCCCGGTTCGAATCCGGGCAGCCCCATCTTAAAATCATTCTCTATATAGAGCACAACAAAATGAAAATCGGAGTTATAAGTGACACGCACGACAGTATACAAAACCTTCAAAAAGCCCTCACTGTATTAAAGGAAAACAAAGCAGAAGTGCTGATTCATTGCGGAGACTTGTGCGCCCCCTTTATGATAGAAGAGTTAGCTAAATTTTCGGGAGAGGTTCACTGCATTTTTGGAAATATTGACGACAAGTATCATACTCCCATAAAAGCAAAAGAGTTCGGAATTAATTTTCACGGAGATTTGGCTGAACTGGAAATTGCTGAAAGAAAAATAGCAGTTACTCATTTTCCTATAATTGCTCATGCTTTGGCATCAACAGGAAGATATGATGCAGTATTTTACGGGCATACCCATACGCCTGACAAACAAAAAATTGGCAAATGCCTGCTGCTAAATCCTGGAGAGGTAATGGGAAGAAAAAACACTCCATCAATAGCAATTTATAACCCTGAAACAAACAATGCGGAAATACTTCAAATAGAATAATTTAAAAACCATTTTTTGCCTTAATATTTATAAGGCATAATATCATGCAGATATCATAAAAAAGTCATAAAATACAATGGCAACGAAATCAAAAAAGACAAAATCTGCAGGAAGGTTTGGAGCAAGATACGGAAAAACTGTAAGAGAGAGGCTAGTAGCAGTTGAGCAAAAACAGAGAGTAAAACAAAAATGCCCGTTCTGCGGAAAACAAGGAGTGAAAAGGCTTGCCAAAGGTTTATGGCAATGCACGAGAAAAAAGTGCAGCAAGAAGTTTGCCTCAGATACTTACTATCTTGAATAATCTTAAATGTTATTTAAGACCTCACAGAGAAATGAAATAATTTAAAAACCCTGAAATATAAGAAATAAAATGCCAACATATAAATGTTTTAAATGTGGAAAGAAAGTCCAAGACGGGGCTCTTGAAAAGAGATTTGTATGCCCTCATAATTGTGACAGCAAGATATTCTACAAACCGCGAACAAAAGTCAAAAAAATAAAAGCAATTTAAATGGAAGATAATAAGATTGAGGAAATCCAGTTGTTAGAGCAGAGTTTAAACAACCTTCTTCTGCAAAAACAGATGTTTCAGATGGAGCTTGAAGAGGTTGAGGCAGCTCTTGAAGAGATAAAAAAGTCTGGAGATGAGGTTTACAAAGTCATAGGACAGCTAATGATTAAGTCAGACAAGTCAAAAGCCCAAGAAGAGCTTGAGAACAAAAAGAGAATTATAGAAATAAGGCTCAGGTCTATAGAAAAACAGGAAGAAGAGACAACAAAAAAAATCGAGTCATTAAGAAAAGAGATACTTGAATAACCTGCAATTGTGAAGTAAATATATGCACTAGTTACGAAATCTTTATAAATATTCTCTATCTGAAATTAGTATGGTTTTGCACAAGATAAAGAGAATTTTCTCAGATTCTCTTTCAGACACAACTGAGGAAGAGTATATTGAAATTGACCTGGAGCAGGAAAAAAAAGATAAAAAGATTCTTGTAAAGCTGTTTACTTTAAGACAGTATGAGGACGTAAATAACATTCTTAATGCTCTTAGGGATGGATACACTATTGCTGTTATTGACATAAAAGAACTGAGGAAGAGGGACTCTATTGAGTTAAAAAGAGCTATCTCAAAAATTAAAAAAACCTGTGATGCTATTGAAGGAAGCATAGCAGGATTTGGAGAGAATATAGTTATTGCAACTCCTGCTTTTGCAGAGATAACAAAAGATGTTGAGAAAGTAAGAAAAGAAGAAGGAAAGTTTATATAATTCTGAATTCTGTTTAAAAATATGAGCGAGAAATCAAATGCAAAAATTCTGTTTGCTCCTGTAAAAGTCAAACTTAATCTAGATGATAAAAAAATTATTGAAATTTCTAAAAAACTCCCAAAAAATATTGCTATTGCATACTCCGTGCAGTATAGAGATATTGCGTTGCAGATTAAGAAAATTCTTTCCCTTAAAGCTAAGAAAAAAATCACAAAATTCACTCAGGTTTTAGGATGCAGCATTCCTGCTTTTAAAACAAGTCTTGAAAAAAGCACTCAAGGAATCTTCCTAATAACTGACGGGGAATTTCATGCTGTTTCTCTGGCTATGGAAACTGGGATTCCTGTTTATACTCCTGCAATGCCATCTTTCAGCAAAATTAACAAAGTATCTGAAAAAGAAATAGAAGATTTAAGAAAAAAGAAAAAAGCCTCATATATGAAATTTCTCAATGCAGATAAAGTAGGAATTTTAGTGTCCATAAAGCCAGGCCAACAGCACCTTAAAAAAGCCCTCTCATTCAAAAAAAGATTAAAAGATAAAAAAGCTTACATTTTTCTTGCAGATAATATTGACACAAAGGAACTGGAAAATTTTCCTGATATTGATGTCTGGGTTAACACTGCATGCCCTAGAATTGATTTTAACATCGCAGACAGCGTAAAAATAATTAATTTAAAAGATATCTTAGATAAGGTTTAACAAATTTAACAAAAATTAGAAAGAGGTTAGAAAATATCCAAACTGTTCTCTTCTTTTTTGTCTTCTCCCTCATAAACTCCTGCCTGATTGTCTTTAACGTTCTGGGTATTCTCGATATTGGCTGTGTCTGCTGTTGTTGTGTCATCTTTAGTTTCATAAGTTTCCGAAGATAACTCAGCACTTTCCTGGCTCTCTTCCTGGCTTTCAGACGCAACACTTTCAGACATACTTTCAATGTTCTTTTCAACGTTCTCAGCATGCCCTGAGTTCTCAAGCTCAAAAATATAATCTGATATCTCTTTTGCAGCATCTGCATTCACTGTTACAGCATCTATTCCTCTTTCAACCAAAAACTTCACCATTGGTTTTTTGCTTCCTGCCTGCCCGCATATACTTGTTTCAACATTGTTTCTTTTGCAGACTCTTATTACATATTTAATTTGGTGTAGGACAGCAGGATGCATTTCATTGTAAAGATGCTGGACTTCCTCATTCCCTCTGTCAACAGCAAGGATGTATTGTGTTAAATCATTAGTTCCAAAAGAGATAAAATCAATTCCTTCCTCACATAAATCCTTGATAATTTGAACCGCTGCAGGAGTTTCAATCATAACTCCTATTTTTGCTCTTAAGAATCCTATCTCCTTAAGGAACTCTTTTACTTTTCTTACCTCTTCTACTGAAATTACCTGCGGAAGTAAAACTCCAACAGTTTTGTCATCATCAGAGATTCTTTTTAATGCTCTCAGCTCTGCTTTCAGGATTTTAGGATTTTTAAGCCCGTATCTTATTCCATGCATTCCAAGCATAGGGTTTGCCTCTTTTTCCTTAGGAGCTCCTTCAAGATGACTGTATTCGTCGCTTCTAATGTCAGAAGTCCTAACCCATAACTCATCAAAATATTTTGCAATCTCGCTTATGCCCTTAAAAATTATATCCTCGTAATCCTGAATTTTTCCATAATTCAAAAAATAGTTTGGATGCTTTCCTGATTCTGCAATAATTCCTTCTATTCTTGTTAAACCAACACTTTTAACTCCTGTTTTTGACGCCCTTTCTGCAAAACTTGGCAAATCCACTATGACTTTGATTTTTGTTTTTGTCTTTGCTGTTACTGGCAGCACTTCCTTTTGAACTGTCTCAGCAGTTTTACCTCTGTAAACTTTTCCTGTAAAACCATCAACAGTAACAATTTCATTCTCTTTTAGTTTCTCTGTTGCATTTCCTGTTCCTACAACGCAAGGAATTCCCATTTCCCTGCTAACTATGCTTGCATGACTCGTAAGGCCTCCTTCATCAGTAACTATTGCAGAAGACTTTTGCATGCTTACTACCATGTCAGGATTCGTCATCTCTGTAACAAGAACATCTCCTTTCTCAATCTTATTTAAATCCTTCATGTCCTTTACGATTTTTACTCTTCCTGATGCAATTCCTGGAGATGCTGCAAGTCCCTCTACAAGAAGCTCGCCTTTAATCATTCCTCTAACAGATTTAATTCCCTCAAGATCAATCCTTTTATCCATTGTAGTTATAGGCCTTGTCTGAACAATATAAATCTCGTCTCTCTCAATAGCAAACTCTATGTCCTGAGGTTTTCCATAGTGTTCCTCAATCTGCATTGCAAGGTCAGCAAGCCTTATGATTTCGTGGTCTTTTAAAACCTGGGAATTAGATTTCTCTTCTGTAAGTTTCACTATCTCTTGATTTCCTGAAGAGTTACGGGTTATTGCTATCTTCTTTGTAAGAATTTTCTTGTCCAAAATTTTTAAATCCCTAGATACAATATACTTGTCAGGAGTTATCTTTCCAGAAACAATGCCTTCTCCCAGACCCCAGACAGCCTCGATAATAATGTTGTCGTTCTGGTATGAAGGGTCTTTTGAAAATATTACGCCTGATTTGTCAGAGTCAACCATTTTCTGGACAACAACAGCCAAACTTGCCTGCTCATGCTTAAATCCTTTTTTATATCTGTAATATGTTGCCCTTGAAGTAAACAAAGAGGCAAAACACTTCTTTATGTTTAAAAGCAACTCTTGGTTTCCTTTAATATTCACAAAACTTTCTTGCTGTCCTGCAAAACTCGCACTTTCCAAATCCTCTGTAGTTGCGCTGCTTCTTACAGCAACAAATTCAGGCTCAAAATTGCTTTTTAGAATCTCAGCAACTGCAGCATCTTTTATTGAAGCATCATCAATACTTAAATTTTCATAAGCTTCCAGAATCTCCTCTGCCATTTCTTTTGGCATTTCAGAATTAACAATCATCTCTCTGATTTTTGCTGTGGTCTCATCCAGCTGCTTAGTATTCTCGTAATCTATTTTTTCCAAAAGCTCTTTTATTTTCTCTTTAATTCCTGACCTCCATATAAAGTAATCATAAGCTTGGGCTGTAACAACAAAACCAGGAGGCACCGGAATGCCAGCATTATAAATCTCTGCAAGATTCGCTCCTTTCCCTCCTGCAACTTTTCCTGAGTTTTTGTCAAGCTCAGAAAACCACTTTACAAAATCCACTCTGTTGGTATCTGTCATTTGAATACCTC
>WAQV01000077.1 GCA_015520065.1 Candidatus Pacearchaeota archaeon
CTCGGAGATGTGTATAAGAGACAGTCCCATAAGTGAGATTCCAATTCAATAAAGTTCCAAGAGTTGGGTCTAAAATCCAGTGTGCTGTATTTTTTATGCTCTCTATGCTATCCCATAAAAATGCTATGAAAAAAGATGCTATCATTACTACAACCACTGGCATAAAACTTCCTTTATTGCTCATTTTGATTTGAAGTTTTTAACTTATATTTAAAACAAGAAAGAGTTTTTAAATATTGGTTTTCCCTTTATTTCCCAATAAACTTTCTCAATGCGGGGTTCATATCCATTGAGTGCTGCTGAGCTATGTTTTGGTAAAACTGGAACATAATCATTATGACAAGAAGTATTGCTGTTCCTGAAACCAAAGCTCCCATAAGGTCAGTGATCGCTGCCAAAAGACCTATTGCCATCCCTCCCATAACTGTTAGAGGCATTATATATCTGTCTAAAATGTTTTCAAGAACTCTCACATCCTGCCTGAATCCTGCAACTTGCAATCCTGAAGCCGAAATTCTTTTTGCCTGTGATTCTGCATCCATTCCTGCAGTTTTAACCCAAAACACTGCAAACAGAGTTGAAAAAAACATAAAGAAAAGTATATGTGTTAAACCTTGAAGGAAGTGCTTAGGCATTAGTCCTCCCCTTATAGCTAACTCAAGAATATTTGTAGAACCCATCCAAAACGCAAGCCCTGAAACCGGCTGCCCTCCAACAAACTTTCCTAAAAACCCGAAATAAGATGCAAACTTTGCTGCTCCTGTGCATTGTTCTGCAGCACTGTTGTCAAAACACGGAGCAGCAACATTCTCAACAAGCCCTCCTAAAAGCTGTATATTTGCTATTAGAGCTGCTGTAAGTATAACGGGGATTACAGAAGCATAAAAGAAAGACAAAGGCCACTTGATTGCATAGCCTCTAAGTCTTCCAAAAGAAAGAGGAATCTCAACTTTCAAAGACTGTACCCATACTACCACTAAGAAAATAATAAGAGTTGATAAAATTGCTGCAAAAGCTGATAAAAACTCGATAGGGTATTTATTGATTAAAGATTGTATAAGAACAAAAACTTTTCCAGAACATAGAGTTTCCTTAAAGTCAAGCAAGCAGTTTTTTCCCTGCTGGTTTATAAACTGAAATGCCTGTGTAAAAAGCCTCCAGCTGACTCCTGCAGCAATAAACAGACTGACTCCAGAGCCAATTCCCCATTTTTCTGTAAGCTCATTCATATAGTAAATTGCCAGTCCTCCAAGTATAAGCTGCAAAATAACAATATGCGTGAATCCTGGAGCTGCCTGAAGTCCTTGCATTAAAACATAAACCAGAGCCTCAAAAACTATAAAGAACAGTATTAAAAGCTTCTGGACTCCTTGAAAAAATTTCTTTCCTTCAGAAGTTGTGGTGTCAATCTCAAGTATTCCAGACCCTGTCAGCAGCTGAAGTATAATTGAAGCCATTACTATTGGACCTATTCCTAAAGAGATTATACTTCCAAAGTCAGTTCCAAGAATTATAGCAAGATATTCAAACCTCTCAAGAGCATTATTTGAAAGTCCGAACAAAGGTATGTTTGCAAGAATAAAAAACAGGACAAGAACAATTAGAGTCCATTTTAGCTTTACATTAAAACTTAGTTTTCTCTCTTCGGGTTTTATAACTTCAGGAATATAGCTGAAAATCCCTCTCAAATCCATGATTATTAATCAGAAACATTGTTTTTAAAGGTTATTTTCCAGCTCTTCAGCTATCTGTCCTATCCTCTGGTTGTGTTTGTTCAGCAATTCATAAGCCATTCTTGCAAGACCTTTTCCTAAAAGTTTAGGCAAGAAAGAAACTGATTTTGACTTTCCAGTGTCCTTGCTTTCCTTGAAAACAGTGTATGTTCCATCATCATTAACCTTGAAGTAGCTTACATAGTCTTCTCCTTCAGGACGATAAAAAACAATCTCTTGAGGAAGGTCTGGTTTTCCTGTGAGCATTATTTTTACTTCTTCTCCAACACTGATTATTTTGTTCCCGTTTCTTACAGCAAACTCTCCTCTACTTATCAGCCCAGGAAAGCCGTCTTCCTGACTAAAAATCTCTATGTAGCTTCCCTCTCCAAGACTCACTACAGAAAACCTCTTTCCTTCACTGAAGATTTTATTTCCATCTAAAAACTGAACTTTTTCCAGAGCATCAAACCCGTATCCTGATGCTGAAAACCCCTCCTCAGACCCTATAATAATTCCACTTCCATCAGAATAGAAAGAAACATAATCTCCAATATGTTTTTCTCCATCAAAATAAATATCTCTTTCAGCGTAGCTGTTGCTGTAAACTCTAATCCCATCTATTGTAACAGACTTTTTTTCTGGAATACTCCATTTTTCTTCATTAGGAATATATTTGAGGCTGCCTTTCTCTATGGTTTTTCCTGAAGGAAGAGTAATATTTTTTCCACGCAAAACAATCTCTTCTTTGTTTTCAGCAGAAGGAAGTTGTTCTATGCTGCCGCCTTCTTCCAGAACAATCTCTCCTGTTTTTCCATCATAGAATACTTTTGAGTTTGGAGGAACGCTGAATGTTGTTCCTCCTAAAGTATATGTGCCTCCATTTTCATCTGTAGTGAACTCTGCTTTTACAATATCTCCATATTTGTTTAGCTCTATTACAGAATCTCCAGATGGTTTTATATTCTTAAATTCATTTCCGTGTTTATCAACAAAAACAGAATCCTCTTTATTGAACTCTATAACTCCTCCATTCTCTGTTTTTGTCACATCTATCCCTGTTCCGGACATTTCAATGCCGTTCATTCCAAGTATAGATGCTACATCTATTACCTCACTCTGGATTTGAGAAGATAATGCAATAAAATGAAAAACCAGGAAGAAGCCAGCTAAAAGGAAAATTCCTGCATGCTTATTTAGTGTTTTGCAGTTCGTTTCCATGTTTTATATAACTTGATATTTATTTACAAATATCCAGTTAAAAGCCTGGTCATTTATTTTTGAGTGATTGTCTGTTACAATAAATAAAACCTCTCCATTACCTATTTCAACAAGATTAATCTCAATATCATTTTTTGATGCCACATCTAAAATGCAACTCATGCAGATAGTGTTTTTTCCTTCCTGTTCTTTCATTATCTCATAAATAGAATCATAAACTATTCCTGCTCTTACAGGAATTCTGACACTTCCAAACTCCTCAATAACTGAAGTTGTTCCTGCTTTAGAAACCTTTATTGAAGATACTATGTTAAAAACAACTTCCTCTAGTTCTATTTTTGTTTTTACTTTTATTGATGGATTTTCTATATCAAAATCTTCTAAGTTTTCAAGATTTTTCGAGCATATTGTCAGTTTCCTGTTTGCATAAAGAGAGATTTCTCTTTCTACATCCTCTTTCATTGGCATCAAATTCTTTCCATTAATATAGTAATAAGGAATCTTGTCAGAATTTGATGTCTTTGGAGGAAAAAAGTATCCTCCGCCAATGCCTACCTCGTAAACTGCCTCTTCTCCTGCATCTTTAACGCATTCTTCAACAAATGATTTAATGTCGCTTATTTCAGAAAATCTCAAATCAGAAAAATTGCCTCTCCCTTTAAAAATGAAGAACAGCGCAATTCCTCCAATCAGGACTATTGATATAATTATAAATACTGTAAGCTGCCCTCTTTTTTCCATTATACACCAATTATCTTGAGTTATATAAAATTATTGTCTTAAGAAACAATTGCAACTAAGAATTCTGGATAAACTCTTTCAAGGAGTTTTTGGCATTAAGTAAAATTCAACAACCCTTGAAGAAAACTCTCCACTTACTTTTATAGTATATTTTCCATAACCTCCTTTTGAATCTCTTATCTTTTTAGATAGATTTATCAGAAGCGGCTGCTTTTTTTCAATTAAATGAATTTTGTTATAAATTTCCTTTCCGTCTGGATTTGTTATTGAGATTATATACTCTCCTTTCTTCTCAGGAATAAAGACAAAAGGAATCATATTTTTAATCTCTCCATCATCAATAATTCTATTAGAATTCTTGTCTGTGGCATAAATTATTTTCTTGTCAGTTTTTTTCTTATATTGGAACTCGTTTGTTTGAGGCTCTGAAAGAGATGCTGGTGCATTCTGGCTTAACAGAACTCCTACAGCCACTAGTGAGATTAATGTTTTTTTCATGAATTCTTTATGCTGCTCAACTATTTAAACTTTACTTATGATGCCATTATAGAGTGGTTATACATGTAGGTTCATATTTAAATTTAGCAAAAACATATGAAATTTATGTAGAAATAATTAAAATTCGAGATAAAAAATCAGAAACATTTAGGAAGAGCTTTCCAAACTCTGTTCCTCTGTGTTTTCTGTTTTTGCTAAAATTATCTCTCCTCCAGCTTCTTTTACAGCATCTATTGCTGATTTTGAGGCTTCTTTTGCATGAATTAGAAGCTTGTTTTTTAGTTTGTAGTCCTTTGAGTTAAGAATCTTGTAATCTTTCAAGTTTATTTCAAACTTATCTCCTTTCTTTGCAGCAAAGCTTCCTAAATTCTGCTCAATTACCTGAAGAGTTATTCTTTTTCTCTTATCCTTTTTTGTTTTTCTGCTTGTTACTCCTTGTTTTCCAAAATACTTATTTCCGTAGAGTTTTGTAACAAGGGTTTTTTTGTGGTCTGCTCTTTTTCCTGTTCCTGACATTCCTTTTCCGCCTTTGTTTCCAGACTTTCTTTTGTTCTTTCTTGCTCCGCTACCATGAGTTCCCATTCCTTTTCCGTGATACCTTGAAGACTTTTTTCTTTTATGCGTTTTTTTCATTTTATACTCCAATCTTTCTTCCTAATCTTTCACTAAAAATTAAATATGCTCCACGAAGTGAAAGATAGTCCGGATTGTTTTTATTTAATTCATTGGAAAGTTCATTATATGTTTCTTTTAAAATATCTCTCAGCTCTTCTATAGTATAACCACGGCTTCTTTCAGTATTTCCAGAGCATGGCTCATCGCATTTGCAAATATTAATTACTCTATTCATCTCAGGATTATTTTCCAATGTTTTCTTTGAAGCATTTTTGATTTCCATTTTACAACATCCTTTCAATTAAATCATTTATTTTTTCTTTATTATCTCCTAAAACTCCTTTGCCAACACCAAAGTGTTTTTTGCTGTCAATACCTCCTCTTGGAGGATGAAGCCTAAAAAACGGCTTTAAGTTAAGCTCCTCGTATTTTTTTCCTTTTTCCAGCTCTTCTGCAACTTTTTTTGCATCAATCTTTTTTGATTTGTCTATTGGCTGTCCTCTTGCCTCAAGAAGTTTGACAAATGTTTCTTTATTTATCTTGCCGAAAGCAACAAAGTCTTTTAGCTTTTTTATCATTCCCAACTGTTCTTTTGTAGGGTTTGGCAATACAATGCAGGCATATTTCCTTCTAAGTCTAAGTCTGTGGAGAGTTTCCTTTATATCTTTCCTCAATCCTACTTGTCCTCTTATTCTTATTACGCACATCATTTTATTATTTAATTGGAAGGTTTGTTTTCTTAAGAGCATCAATGCATGCTTTTACAAGATTAAAAGTAGTTCTCTTTTTTCCGAAAGTCTTACTGTAAACATCCTTGATTCCTGCCAGCTTTAAAACTTTTTTAAGCTCGCTTCCAACAACCAATCCTGTTCCTTGCGGAGCAGGAATTAAAGTAACTCTTACGCTTCCGCATTTTCCTGTTACCTTAAAAGGCACTGAGTGCAGTTCAGCACACGCGCAATCAAACCCTGCGCAAGTCCTTCTTACTTTGAAAATATTGAGCTTTGCTTTTCTTATTGCCTTGTCCCTTGCAGGAAGAGTTTCCATTGCCTTTCCAATGCCGACTCCAACATGACCATTCTCATCTCCAACAACAGCCATTGTTGAAAAAGTCGGAACATTTCCTTCCTTTGTTTTTCTCTGTGTCTGACGCCACGCTCTTCTCTTGCCGCCTCCAAATTTTCCTTTTGCCTGCCCAATTAAAACAAGCTCTGACTTTACATTGAGCAAAGAGTCAACAATTTCTGGCTCGAGTATTTTTTTGTTGTTATCTAATATCTCATCAATATCAGTTATTTTTCCGTTTTTAACATCAATTCCTAACTTTGTTTTTGGCTCCCATCCAGGAACACCTCTTGACTCTTTTACCTCTTCTTTTGCAGGCTCCTTTGCTGCTTCCTCTTGGTTTTTTGACTCAGGCTTTTCTGATTTTGAGTTCTCTTGTTGCTCCTTCTTGCCTTCTTCCTTTACATCAGCCTTTTTTTCCTCATCCGAAGTCATTTTCTCTTCCTGAGTTTTTTCAGAGTTTGTTTTTTCTTCCATTTTCTAGCTTTTATAACTTTTCAATAGATGATTTAATTTTATCAAAAAACTTTGAAAAGTCTTCTATAAGATGTTTTCCTTTTATTCTTTCCTCATCAGGAAACAGCTCTTCGCTGCACTTTACGCTGACTCCTGCATCTGCAAGTCCTTTTAAAAAAGCATAGACATTGGACTTATGAAGCACTCTTAGCATTCCAAAATCAACAACAACTTTTGATTTATCAAGCTTGTTTTTTTCCATTTTCTTGCCTGTAAGCAATCCAAGCAGGTATGCTGCAGAAGCAGATTTTAAGCTTCCTTGCAGTTCTTTTGGCCATCCGTGCTTTAATAGCTCTTTTGATGTCAAACCAAAAACAATCTTGTCTTGAGCTTCATTGCTTGTAACATACTGGGATATAACATACTTGTTTGTTTTCCTGAACACAATCCTCGGCAAGCCACTTTTAAGTAACTTAAGCCTTTTCAGATAGTCTGTTTTGCATTCCTTTCTTCTACGCTTTAGTGTTTTCATTTTTTCATCTCCTCAATATATCTTTTTAAATGTGCTTTGCTTCTGAATATCTTGTTACGGATTTTTTTCCTTATGTCTAAAACCTCTTCTCTTGAAAGCACTCCTTGTTTTCTAAGCTCTGAAACATAACCTCTCAGTTTTCTGACAAGTTTAACATATTCCTGCTTTCTTTTGTTGACCTTTTTCCTTATATTCCCTGGACTCTTTCTTCTTTTCTTTTTCTTATGTTTTCTCCTTCCGCAAACCTCTTTAACGCTAATCGCTCCTTCTTTAACAAGGTCTCTTATATCTTGTTTTGTAAGTGCTTCTTTTATTTCATTCAGTCTTGACTGCAAAAAGACTATTCTTTCTTTTCCAACTTTCAAAGTTCTTGCAGCAAGTTCTTTTTTCTTTGCTAAGTTCATTTTTTAGTGCCTTTAACATTTAATTTAAGGAATTTTTCTACATTGAGGTTGCTTACAGGTATTTTTAACTCTTTGGCTTTTTTCGCAATCTCTAGTTTTTTCTTTTTTCCAACCTTTCCTATAACTGCTATTTCATTCTTTCCTATGCTTAAAAGCTCTTTAAGAGTATAAACCATTACTGGAGTTTTTCCTTCGATTTTTCCTCTTTCTGTTTTTTCAGTCCTGTACCCAATACTAACAACTGCAGGATATCCTTTTCTTTTTTCTCTCATTTTATTATCTCTGCCTTTTGGTCTTCTCCATACTTGCTTTTTCTTTCTTTTCCTTCCGAGTTTTACATACCTGTTCCAGGTTCGTCTTAAAAATCTCATATTTCTTTTCCTCCCTTGTTTATGATAAATATCCCGTCCTGAAAGATTCTTCTATCTCTAGTCTTAAGGGCAGTAGCTTTCTCAAGGTTTGCTGCAGTCTGCCCTGCTTTTTCTTTGTCCACAGATTTCACTGTGATTATATCATTATCTACGCTGACTTCAACCCCTTCAATAATCTGTGCAGTTCTTGGTATTTTTTCTCCAAGGAAATTTTTTATTACTGCTTTATTGCCTTCAATGCTAACGCTCATAGGGAAGTGGCTAAAACATATTTTTAGCTTGTATTCAAATTTTTCTTGCACTCCTTTAATCATGTTTCTTACATGCGCAGCAATAGTGTTCATAAGCCTTTTTTCTTTTTTTGTTGCTTTTTTATGACCAATCACTATCTTGTTATCTTTCTTTTCAAAAACCAGATTTCCTATATTGAAATTTCTCTTAACTTCTCCTTCAGGGCCTTTAACAACTATACTTCCATCTGCTATTTCCACTTCAACTCCTTCTGGAATCTCAATTTCTTTAAATAATTCCTTTTTCATTTTCTCAGTAAAAGTATGCAATAAGGCATCCACCAATTCCTTCTTTCATGGCATCTTCATGGGTCATAAGCCCTTTATTAGTGGATATTATAACAGTTCCTATGTTTCTTGATGGTAGATACCTTCTCCTGTATTTTTCTATCTGGTCTTTAGTGACTGTAAATCTTGGCTTTATTGCCTTGCACTCATACAAATCTCCAATTGTGATTTCAACATATTTTTCCTTTGTGTTGATTTTGTATTTCTTTATAGCTCCTTTGTGTTTCATTATTTTCAATATCTCTATAAGCAGATTTGAAGACCTATTAATTCTTACAGACTCCTTTCTAGCTTTTTTTGCATTCCTTATCATATTCAGTGCATCAGCAACTACGTCGTGTGACATTTTTCCTCCTAACTGTATTTTTTGAATCCGATTTCCTCGGCAATCTCTCTGAAACAGTGCCTGCATAAGTTCAAACCATAAGACTTAATGTGGGCTCCAAACCTTCCGCATCTCTCGCACTTTCTTGCAGCTATTCCAATCTTTCTATCTTTAGGTTTGCAGTGTTTCAAAAACCTTTCTTTTTTTGCAGGCTTATTTACAAGCTGCTTCAGTATTTTTCTCCAATCACTTGCTGTCATTTTAACTGAATTTTGTGCCGAAGTTCTCGGACATGAATTTAATTATCTCCTCTTTAGAGACCATTTGCCTTTTAGGAAGCTTTCCTGCTTTTATTTTTTTAAGCTTAATCCTTCTTCCGCTTCTCTTAAATACTACTGTAACATCCAATCCTCTAATTCCTAACTCTCTCTGATATTCTACTCCTGGAATCTCTATATACTCTTTCACTCCAAATGAAAAGCAGTTTTCAGCTATCTGGCTTTTTTTTAGTTTGTTGTCAACAGCCATAAGAAGCTTTTTAAGAAGTTCCGTGAAATCTCTTCTCAGAGTCACTACTGCTCCAATCTCCAGTCCAGGTCTTACTCCCCAAGTAGGAATTCTCTTCTTGGATCTCATTTTCGCTGGTTTTCTTCCAGTAAGGAACTGCAAGAGCTTTACTCCTTTTTCAAGTTCCTCTCCAGTCCCGCCTATGCTTAAGACCACTTTCTCTATTCTAACAGCTCTCATAGGATTTTCTGTTGTCATTTTATAACCATCAGTTGTTTAATTAGAACATTTATTTTTTTGCTTTCGCCTTTTTTTTCAGCAGTGTTTTTTTCATGGCTTTCTACTGAAAGTTCTACCATTTTCCTTTCATTGTCTATCTTAATTATCTCGCCTCTCTTTCCAGAGTGTTTTCCTTCAAAAACAACTGCTTTCGCCTTTTCCTTGAGTGGAAGGCACTTCTCTATTT
>WAQV01000078.1 GCA_015520065.1 Candidatus Pacearchaeota archaeon
AAATGCAGATGTGAAGATGTTAAAATTCCTAAGTTTTCAGAAAGATGCTCAATAATGGCAAAGCTTGCTTCTGAGTGTGAGCTGCAAGGCAACAATGGGGCATGCGAAAAAATGGATGCTTTGGAAGAAGAAGAACCAATAGCTGAAATGCTGCCTCCTCACTTGCAAGAAGTTTTTTTTGAGGTTGAGGACAAGTACTTTGATGAAAGATATGACATGCGTCTTCCTGAAGAGTGTGTTGAACAAGAGGCATTTGACAGGAAGAGTTGCGCAAAAGTGATGTTTATGGCTAACGCTCCTGAAGAATGCGTTAAGGCAATGGAAGAAGGGTTAATTGATTTTGAAAATGAGAGAGAGGCAAGGAAACAATGCGAGGAGATTATGTTTGAGCTTAATGCTCCAGAGGAATGCATTGAAGCAGGAATTAAAGACCCTAAAGAGTGCGGAAAATTCATGTTCAAACTTCATGCTCCAGAAGAGTGCCTTGAAGCAGGTCTTACTGGGGAATCAAGAGGTGATGAAAAGAAGTGCAGGGAATTAATAGAGAAAAAAGGCCGTGGTAAATTTGACCACCGGCCTCCTGCACTAGGAGTAAAGTGTTTAGAAATAGATAATCCTGAAGAGAGGCTTAAGTGTTATGACTCTGCTTTAAGAGGTCTCCTCGAGAATGCAAGGGAAGGAAGAGTTAGAGAGGATTTTGGAATTGATGAAAAAGATGTGGAAGGCGTGCCTCCAGGCGGATGGCCTGAGCCGTGCATTAAGCACGGAACTTTAACCCGTGAATCTTGTGAGGAAACAATGAGAGCAATTGCAGAGGGAAAAATAAGGGAAGAGTTTAAAGAAATAGAGAAAGATTTAGAAGACTTTGAGGAACACCTTGTTTCCGAGGATGTAGAAAACGTTACAGAAAAAACCGAGCCTGCAAAAGAGGTTTCTGAGGGGATTGAAAAAACCGAATCTTCAGAAGATTCAATCCAAGAAGAACATCCTGAATCTGAAACAACAAGCGAAAGCAGCACTTCCTCTGAGAGTTCTGGAAGCTCTGAGAGTGAGAGTTCAACAGAAAGCTCCACATCTGAACAAACTTCTGAAACTGCAAGCAGCACAGAAAGCGAAAGCACTAGCAATGATGCTGCAATGTCAGAGATTTCTTTTGACAACAGGTTTTTAGAATACTATTATATTTAATTCATGAGCGAATTTTAATGCAACAGAAAAAGATTTTTAAGAGGTGATTTATTTGTTTAACTATGGACCTTAACAAAAGAATTGAGTTGATAAAAAGAAATACTCTTGAAATAGTTAATGAAGAAGAATTGAGAAAACTTTTGAAAGAGAAAAAAGAGGTTGTAGTTTATCATGGGTTTGAGCCTTCTGGAGGAGGGTTGCATATTGGAACAATGATTGGTATAAACAAGCATATAGATTTTCAGAAAGCAGGACTTAAACTTAAGCTTTTATGTGCAGACCTTCATGCTTTTCTCAATAAAAAAGGAAGCCTTTCAAAAGTAGAGCATATTGCTGAACTCTATAAAGAAGGATTTGCTGCTCTTGGAGTGGATATGAAAAAAGCAGAGTATGTTTTAGGCAGCGAGTTTCAGCTAGGTTATGATTATTTTTTGGATGTATTAAAGCTGTCTTTAAGAGTGAGAGCTTTGAGAGCAAAAAGAGCTATGGCAATCATTGCCCGTGAAGAGGCTGATCCACCAGTAGCACAAATGATCTATCCTTTAATGCAGGCAATAGATGCTAAACACTTAAAAGCAGACATTGTTTTTGGAGACATGCCTCAAAGAAAAATCCATATGTTAATGCGGGAACACCTTCCTGCTCTTGACTATAAAGCCCCTGTAGCAATTCATCATGAAGACATGGTTGGCCTGACAGGAGGAAAAATGTCTGCAAGCATTCCGAATTCAAGAATAATGATTGATGAAGAACCTGAAAGCATAAGGAAAAAGATAAGAGCAGCATTTTGCCCTGAAAAACAAATTAAAAACAATCCGATTTTGCAGATATGCAAGCACATAATTTTTGCAAGAAAAAGAAGTATTAAAGTAAAAAGAGATAAGAAATACGGAGGTGATTTGAGTTTTAACAGTTATTCAGAACTGGAAAATGCTTATGAAAAAGGAAAGCTGCATCCCTTGGATTTGAAAAATTCTGTTGCTGACTACTTAGTGGAAATTTTAGAGCCTGTCAGGAAACACATGTCTAAAAAAAGAGTTGTTGAGTTGAAAAAGCTTATTGAGAATATGGATTGAGTTTTTCTTATGCTCTTAAATTAAGAAATGAAAGAAACTGTTTGCAATCTAAACTTCAAAGAACTCTTTCAACTGTTCATACACTTTTGGCTTTTGCTTTTTAATTTCTCTTTATATCTCTTTAGGCTTTTTTATTTTTCCATATTCTTCTATCTCTGATTGCAGAAACGACTTTAAACATTCTTCATCTTCTCGCTCAACATAATGGTATGCGCAAAGAGGAGTTTTTCCCGCGTCAATAGCAATTAGTGCTTTCTTTTTACACTTAACACATTTTCCAAAATCCATAAACAAAAATCTTACAGAATATATAAATAGTTTTTTACAATACTCATTTAATACACTTCCTAATTTCTTACTGTCTCAGAAACCCACTCTAAATATTCCTTGCTGCCTTTAATTATTGGCATTGCTATTATTTCAGGTGTCTCGTAAGAGTGCAGAGTTTTAATTGCACTTTCAATCCCGTCATAAAGTTTCTTTTCTGTTTTTATAAAAAGAATCCACTCTTTTGCTTTTTCAATCTTTTCTTTCCACCAATAAATGCTGTTTATAGGCATTATTTGAATGCATGCAGCGAGCCTTTTTTCTATAAGAGCTTTTGCTATTTTTTCAGCATCTTTCTTTTTTTCACAAGTGGTAATTATTTGGATGTATTTTTTTGACATTTTTCTCATTT
>WAQV01000079.1 GCA_015520065.1 Candidatus Pacearchaeota archaeon
AAATCAGGTTATTAACTCTGTATTAAGCAGAATTAAAACAAAGGATTTAGTTATACTTGACGAACCTACAGACGGGTTCTCTGAACAGCAACTGGACAAAATGAGAGATGTTTTACAACAGCTAAATGTGAGGCAGCTGATAATTGTCAGCCACGAACAAAAAATAGAGAGTTTTGTAGAGAACATAATAAGGTTTAAAAAAGAGAACGGAGTTTCAAAGATTGAATAAAACTGCAAAAATTTCGATAATTGAGTTTAACGAAAAATAAAATGGCTTCTAAAGATAAAAAATATGAGCTTAGCGCGCCTGCAGGAGATTTTCCAATGTTAGTTGCAGCTGTAAATGCAGGAGCTGATGCTGTTTATTTTGGGTTAAAAGAGTTTAATATGAGGGCAAATGCAAAAAACTTCAGTTTATCTGACCTGAAGGAGATTAAAAAGATATGCAAATCCTCTGGGAAAAATGTCAAAATGTATCTAACTCTTAACTCAATAATTTATGGAAATGAGTTAGGAAAAGTTGAGAGAATTCTAAAAAAAGTAAAAGAATATGTTGATGCTGTCATCTGCTGGGATTTTGCTGTTATAGAGCTATGCAGAAAACATAAAATTCCTTTCTTCATATCAACACAGGCGTCGGTTTCAAACCCTGCTGCAGCTGAGTTCTACAAAAAGCTCGGAGCTAGAAGAATAGTTCTTGCAAGAGAGCTAAATCTTAAACAAATTAAGGAAATCGTTAAATCTGTTGGGATTGAAGTTGAGTGTTTTGCTCATGGTGCAATGTGCGTGTCAATCTCTGGAAGGTGTTTCATGTCGCAGTTCGCTTTCAGGAAATCTGCAAACCGTGGAGAGTGCCTTCAAAACTGCAGAAGAACTTATACTATAATTGATGAAGAAGGAAATGAGCTAAAATTGGAAAACAGCAGAGTGCTATCTGCAAAAGACCTTTGCACCTTGCCATTCCTTGAGAAGTTAAAAAAAGCAGGAATTACGAGTTTTAAGATAGAGGGAAGGAACAGGGATGCAAGGTATGTAGATACAGTAGTAAGAGTTTATAGAAAAGCATTGGACAGAAAACTTACAAGAAAAGAAGTTGAAGATTCTATGAAAGAGCTAGAGAAAGTATACAACAGAGGATTTTCCAGAGGATTTTATTTTGGTGTTCCTACAGCAGATGATTTCTCTAATGTTGAAAACAGCGCAGCCTCAGAAAGAAAGCACTTCATAGGAAAAGTAACGCATTACTATCCAAAAGTTGGAGTTGCCACAATCAGGCTTGTCTCAAAGCTGAAAACAGGTGATGAGATAATTATCATAGGAAAAACAACAGGGATTGAAAAGTGCAGAGTTGAAAGAATTGAGATAAACAAAAATCCTGTAGAAGCTGCAATAAAAGGACAAGAGGTTGGAATCAAAATGCCTAATCGTGTAAGAAAGAATGATGAGGTTTATGTTATTAAAAAGAATTAAACTTTTGAAAAAGCATTAAAAATTAAATACTGATGGTTGAGGACAGATTTGCTCTTTTCCTGAGTCATCAACAAAATAAGGAGTTACCTCTACTTTGTTTGCATTAACTATTCCGAAATCCTGGCTTACTTTCTTTGTTTCAAGAATTGCTATATTTCCAGGAACATCAACCACTGAACTTGTATCAGTGCCATTGCTTATTACTAACTTTACACCTCCAATATCTCCTCCACCAGACTTCCTGTTTATGCTCACTTCATAAGCTGTGTCAGAAGTATTTACAACTTTAACTGCATTTATGTTAAAGTCAAGGCACTCTGCCTGAACTCCCATGCTTTCTGTTCCTTTAGAAAGAATGTTTTTTATCACAACCCAGATAATCCCTACTGCAACTAAAACCAATAAAATAGTTATTAATAAAGTAACAACAGCAGATAATCCCTTCTTATCCCTCTTACTCAACCTCTTTTTCATTATAAACAAGATAAATTCAAAATCATTTAAAAGCTTTTCTGTTCTCAAGGAATTCTCTTTGGCATCCAGATGTCTTCTGCATTTATTTGCTCGATTTCTGTTTTTTGCGTTTCTTCTTGAGACTTATCATCTTTTTCTTTCCCTTCTGCATTAGCTTCCTGATTTCCTAACAACTCCTTTAATCCTTCCAACTCGTCTTTAGAAGCCTGTTTCCTTGGAGATTGAGGATTCTCATTAGAGTAAACAGGAAGGACATTTATAACAGCATGTCCAAACATGCTTGCTGTATATAGAATAATGTCTTTTGGGACTAATTGCTGCTTTATTTTTTCTGCAACTTCTTTTGCAAGAGTTTTAGCTTTGTCAGGAATGTTTTCAACATCAGCTATATGCTCCTTAGGAATTACTAAAGTATGTCCTTTAGATATCGGATTTATCTCAAGAACTGCAACTGCTTTTTCATTTTCACGAATTTTATAAGATTCTACATCTCCAAAAACAATTGAACAGAAAATGCAGTTCATACCCTCACTACTGGAATCTGGATTCTTAATCAGGTTGTTTTTTACCAAGAAATCTTCCAGCTGTTTGTCGCTCATGCCCTCTATCTCTCTTGTTGCCTGCTCTATTTTATCAGGAGGAAGAATAGATTTTATCTGCTCGATAAGCTGTTTTTTTGCCTCTTGAACTTGTTCTGGAGAGAGCATTTTGAAAAATTTAACCGGATTTTAGAACTGCTTATTCGCAGAGCCTTCTCATATCTATTACCTGAACAGAATTTACTCCCTCAATCCCTTCTAAAGCTCTTTCAATATCCTCTAAAGGATTCTCTTCTGGCAATTCAAAAAAAGCAATAACTGCTTTCAATCCAAAAGCTATAGGCTCCTCGCTGTAATCCCTGTTTTTCCCCCCTTTTTCTTCTATTATCTTTCTAGCCTCTTCCTTTATTTTCTCCAAGTCAGTCTCAGGAGAAACAGGCATTATCTTGATTTTTATTCCTGCAATTCCCATATCTAAACTTGATTTGAGAGGTTTATAAATGTTCTGTATTTTCTGGAATGAAGTTCAAATGCAACCTATCAAGAATTAACCCTTAACTCCAAACTCAAGAATCAGTTTTTCTTTGGAGAATTTATAATTAATTACAGGAAGGCTTATTGGTATTGGCTTAAAATATGCCACATCCTTCCCAACAGCTTTCAGCTCAATGCTGTTCTCAAGTTTCATTAAAGATATGTCGTTTACTGACTTTACTCCTGGAAGGTTTACTTCATAAATAACTTTGTTTGAAAGCCTTCTTATATTTGTAGATGGTTCTTTTTTCGGAAGTGATGCAAAATTTTCAAGAGTGTTCTGTGGAAGCATGCTTTCCCTTAAACCTGAAGTTTCTTTCTTTGACTTTCTTCTTGAACCGCTGTTTACAGATGAATGAAGAGTATCTGGAGCTGCAGATAACGGCACTCTTTTACCATTTATGAACAATTGGAAGCTTGTTTTTGGAAGAGATTTTTTCTCCCTCATCATCTCTTTTTCCATCTCTCTCTCAATTTCTTTTTCGAGCATCTTAACCGCGCTGCCTATCATCTTATTAATCATTTTTCCTCCGATTCCACCAAAAAATGCTCTTGAAAAATTCTCAAACTCATTCATAAAATCATCAAATGAGTCGTCTTTGCCGAGCATTCCCCATTCGTCTTTGGCTTTCTTAGAATTCCCTTGAGTATCAATCCCGCAGTAAGGGCAAAAGTTATACTTACTGCTAATCTTTCTCTTGCATCCTTTGCATGCTTTTTTCCCGAACATAATAAAAACAAAGAACTTCTGTTTAAAAGTCTTTTCTTTACGATGATAATTTCTGCATTTTCAAAAAATCAAAGAAAGTTTGTTTTTACCCTGCTCCGAGAGCTCTGAGTTTTTCCTGTATCTCTTGAAGCTGGCTTTCAATATCGCTTTTTAAATATGACCCTTTTCTTTCATCTCTGTAGGATTCTTCCCTCTCTGCTTTTTCTTTATGTAAAAACTCGGGAATTTTTATTCTCGGCAAAGATTTTTGCAGTTTGTTTATGTTGGACATTACTTCCTTTAATTTTCTATAAACTCCTGCTTTAAGCCTTAACTCATTTCTTCTTAAGATGCTATAATTCCTTACTATCTTTGCCATAATCAGAAAACTCTTCTCAGAATGAAGGATTTCTCTTTTCAGAGAAACTGCCTCATTCATTTCAAACATCACATGAATAAGATTTTCTGCTGAATCTTTCGAAGTAGATTTTAGTTTTCTCATTTTAATTATTCTATTTTTGAAAAAAGATCATTATCTATTTTCTCAAATCTGGACTTTATAGCCTGCATTTCTTTTTCCCAGAATTCCAACTCTTTGCTCTCTTCTTCTCTTATCTTCTTTATATCCTCAAGCATCTTCTCTATCTCTGCAACTTTCTCCTTTGTTTCTTTTAAGATTCTAAGGCTTTCTTCAAACTTGTCAAGCCTGATAAAGATTGGCTCTCTGGAGATTCTTCGCTCCTGAATAACTGGCGCAGGTTGTTGTGCAGGCTGAATAGATGGAACTTCATGCATCTCCTCCATTTCACCTGCATCTTCATCCTGAATCTCTCTTGTTCTTGGTTTTTTGATAGCTCCCTCTATTGCTATCTCCTCTTCGGTTTCAGGAGATGTCGGACTCTCGGAAAGAAATTTGTTTGCAAGCTCTTCATCACCTTCTTTTTCCCCAGAAATAGCATCCTTAATGGCATTTTGCGAGAATTTCTCACCAAAAGAACTTGATGGAAAGCTAGGAAGTTTTTGTATATGCTCTCTTGGAACATCTGCGCTTTTAACGTCAGGCAAACTCGGCAGTTCAGGAAGCTCTGGTAGAGACGGAAGCTCTGGCAAAGATTTCTTTTTCTCCTCTTTTTTGTGAGTAAACCACCCCATTTTAAATTATAAGTTAACATATATAACAGAGAATATAAGTTTAAAAACTTTGTTTTTTATTTAACCGAAAGGTATTTAATTAAATCAGTTTTTTTATTCAAATGCTGAAAAAATTTCTAAGAGATGCTGTAGCAATTATTGTCGGGAAACAAGCAGATGAGATTGTAAATCTTCTTGATACAAAAAAACATGTGAATGAGTTCTTAATAGCAAAAAAACTAAACATAACTATAAACCAAGCAAGAAACATTCTTTACAGGCTCTCTGATTACGGCCTTGTTTCGTCTATAAGGAAAAAAGACAAAAAGAAAGGATGGTACACTTATTTTTGGAGAATAGAAACATTGAAGTCATTAGAGTTTATGGAGGATGTCTTGCAAAAAAGAATAGAACAGATTGAAAACCAGATAAAAAGCCGTGAAACTAAACAGTTTTATGTATGCGAAAGGTGCCATATAGAGCTTGCAGAGGAAAATGCATTGCTTTATGATTTTACTTGCAGCGAGTGCGGAGGAGTCTTCACATTGAAAGACAACACTAAGCTGTTAAGAGAGCTGAAAAGGCAGTTAGAAAAGCTCTCTGCAGAACTCAATCTTGTAAGAGAGGAAATTGCAAAAGAGAAAAAGACTGCTGAAAAAGCAAAAGAGAGAAAAATTGCAAAAAAGAAGAAAGAAAGAGAGGCTGCTAAAGCTGCTAAGAAGAAAGAAGCCAAGAAAAAGAGTGTGAAAAAAGCTGTTAAAAAAACTGTAAAGAAGGCTGCAAAAAAAGCAGTTAAAGCTGCTAAGAAGAAAGTTAAAAAGAAATCCTCGGCTGCAAAAAAAGCTGTAAAATCAAAAAAGAAGAAATAGAAACATGGCCTATTATTACAAAAAAAGATATCTGCAACAGAACATAAGCATTAACCTTTTATTGATAATTGCGAATGTTGCGCTTTTTATAATCTTTAGCATTCTTTTATATGTAAATGAAAAGGCGATAGACTTTATTGCATTAAAACCAGCAAATATATTTTATGATGGATATTTATGGACATTTCTGACAAGCATGTTTATGCACGGAAATGTATGGCATCTTCTTGTTAATATGCTTACTTTGATGTTTATAGGAGGACTAGTTGAGAAGATAATCGGTTATAAAAGATATTTTCTGTTTTACATGATTTCTGGAATTTTCGCAGGAGTATTTTTTGTTCTTCTTTCTTTGATTTTTCCTGCTGATTTTAATGCGTATGCTGTAGGAGCCTCAGGAGCTGTTTTCGGACTTATTGGGCTGTTAATGATAATGACTCCAAACCTTCCAGTGTATATAATGTTCATTCCTATCCCAATAAAAATGAAGTACGCTGCTCCAGGAATACTTATAGTCTTATGGATGATATCTGTTGCTGCAGACATCCCTATAGGAAACACTGCGCATCTCGGAGGGCTGATTGCAGGGCTTGCTTATGGAGTTTATCTAAGAGAAAAATATAAAAATAAAATGAGATATATCAGAGAATATTTCAGCTAATTTCATGCAGAAAACTAAAATGAAACAAAAATTTAATATTAAGAAAGAATTCTCTAATTTATGGATTTATGTTAAGAGTGTAAAAAACTTCATCTATTTGTCAATAGCTGTTTTTTTGGTTTTCTCGCTAATAGGATTTTTTGTTCCTGCTCCAGAGCATATTTCAGAGAGAATTCTTGAATATATCAAACAGATTATGGAGAAAACAAAAGACATGTCTTTTCCTGAGATAACTTCCTTTATTTTTCTGAATAATCTTCAAAGCAGTTTTTTCAGCATGATTTTTGGTATTGTTTTAGGAATATATCCTGTAATTGCGGCTGTAGCCAATGGCTATCTTTTAGGTTTTGTAGCCTCCATGAGTGTGGAAAAAGGAGGAATTCTTGTATTATGGAGAATCTTTCCTCACGGGATTTTTGAGCTTCCTGCAATTTTCATATCTCTCGGAATGGGAATCAAAATAGGCATTTCGTTTTTTGAAGGGTTCTTTAAAAAGAAAGGCATTGCAGCAAGAGTCAGGAATGTTAAGAAAAATTTGATTCTGTCCTTAAAGGCTTTCTTGTATATAGTGTTGCCTTTGCTCATTATAGCTGCAATAATAGAAGG
>WAQV01000080.1 GCA_015520065.1 Candidatus Pacearchaeota archaeon
ATGAATTATTGAGTAAGTATTCATATGAATAAAGAAATTTGTGAAGTAGAGTGTATTAATGAGAAGGCGGTAAGAGAAGTAAAGAGCAAGATGCCTGACAATAAGCTTCTTCTAAAAATGGCTGATAAATTTAAAATATTAAGTGATTTGACTAGAATAAAGATACTCTATGCTCTCTCAGTAAGAGAACTATGTGTATGCGACATGGCCTCTCTACTGAATATGACTCAGTCTGCTATCTCTCATCAGCTTAGAATACTAAGGAGTGCTGGGGTAGTTAATTTTAGAAAAGAAGGGAAAATAGTTTATTATTTTATCTCAGATAATAGAATTATAAAACTAATCAAAATAAAGGAATAGTATGAAAGAAGAAAGAAAAGATATTCATATTGGAAAAAGTTGCTCTTCATGTGCAACAGATATTTTTGAAGAAAGAGGTCCGTTGTGGAAGCAGAAGAGCATCACAACTATATTAATATCTGGGATAATTTTTAGCATAGGACTTTATTTTGAATTGGTTGAAAAAAATAATTTGGTTGCTCAAATTTTATTTTTAATAGTAGTGCTTGTTTCAGGACATAAGATAATAAAAAAAGGATTATTGTCTGTGAGAAGAAAAAAATTGGATATGAATTTTCTTATGAGTATTGCTGCCTCAGGCGCATTTTTGATTGGTCATGGAGAAGAAGGAGCTGCTGTCATATTTTTATTTTATATTGCTGAGTTTTTAGAAGATTATGCAGCTGAAAGGGCAAGAAGATCTGTGGCATCTCTTTTAGAACTTGCTCCAGACATGACAAGTGTTGTCAGAAATGGGAAAGAAGAAAAAATACATGTTAGCAAGGTAAAAATTGGAGAAATTATAATAGTAAGGCCAGGAGATAAAATTCCATTAGATGGGATTATTTTCAAAGGAGCGTCCTCAATAAACCAAGCACCGATTACAGGTGAAAGTATGCCTGTTTCAAAAAGTAAAGGAGAGAGAGTTTTTGCAGGAACAATTAATGAAGATGGATATCTCGAAATAAAAGTAACTAAGAAATCAAACGAGACAGTTCTCTCAAAGATAGTGAAGATTGTAGAAGAAGCTCAAAAAGAAAAATCTAAGACAGAAGCATTTATTGATAGATTTGCAAAATATTATACACCTTTAGTAGTAATTTTCTCTTTCCTTGTGATGACTGTTCCTACTCTTTTCTTCGGAATGGAGTTCAATGAATGGTTTTACAGAGCATTAGTATTACTAGTCGTTTCATGTCCATGTGCATTGGCAATCTCCACTCCTGTTTCTATGGTCTCGGGATTAACTTCTGCAGCGAGAAACGGAGTTTTAATTAAAGGGGGAAATTACCTTGAAGAAATTAAGAACGCTGATGTAGTAGTGTTCGATAAAACAGGGACTCTAACTGAAGGGAAACCAGAAATCACAGATATTATAGCATTAAATAAACACTCTAAGGAAGAGGTGCTAAAAATAGCTGCATCATTAGAAGTGAGATCGAAACATCCTCTTGCAGAAGCGATTGTTAGAGAAACGGAAAAAGAAAAAATCAAGATATGTAACGTAAAAGAGTTTAAGTCAATTGCTGGAAAAGGATTAAAAGGAAGAATAAATGGAAAAACATATTATATAGGAAATAGAGCATTTTTTAAAGAAAAATCAGTAAAATTCCCTAATACTTTATTGGAAAACCTTGAAAAAGAAGGAAAAACAGCAGTATTAATTGGATTGCAGAATAAAATTATAGGGGTAATTGCATTGATGGATAAATTAAGAGAGAACTCTATTGAGACTATTAGCAGACTAAAGAAGAAAGGAATTAAGACTATAATGCTAACAGGAGATAATAAAACAGTTGCAAAAGCGATTGCTAAGAAGATTCAAATTGATTCTTTTTATTCAGAATTACTACCTGATGAGAAGGTTGAAATAATTAAAGACTTAATAAAAAAACACAATCATGTTATAATGGTTGGAGATGGAGTAAATGATGCTCCTGCTTTAGCTAAAGCTCATGTTGGAATATCTATGGGAGCAATCGGTTCTGACATAGCAATAGAAAGTTCAGATATAGCTCTTATGGATGATGATATATCTAAGATTAATTATCTAACTGATTTAAGCAGAAAAACTATGTCTGTTGTAAAACAGAATGTTTTTGTTTCAATAGCTATTAAAGGCTCTTTAGCAATTATGGCCTTTCCAGGAGTTGTAAGCTTATGGATGGCCGTGGCTTTAGGAGATGTTGGGCTGAGCCTTGTAGTCATACTCAACGCATTAAGAATAGGAAAAAGGTGATAAAATTCTACACTATAAATTTTAATTTCTAGAAGTTAAAAAGAGATCTCCGTTAATCACTATCGGCTTAACAGCTTCTATTTCTGTTTTATAATATAGAGTCTCTGGAATAGGATTCCATAAAAAGATTTTTTGTTTTGATACATAGGCAAATCCTCTACTCAAAACATTTAAATATCTAAAAGTATTCAATAAGTTAATTAAAAGAGGTTATTAAGATGTCGAGAGGTAACCCAAAAGTAGCTAATAAGATACCACGCAATAAAGAGAAAGACAAAATACCTGTAACTTTCAATAAAAAGCAGCTTGAGCTTATAGAGAGATATATGGGAATTATGGGAAATACTAAGGCAGAGATAATAAGAAATATAGTCATAAACTGGCTTTTGGAAAGAGGGAAAGAGGGGAAAAATGACAAATAGAAAATTTAGAGCTGGATTTTTATTGTTAGCAGGCTTGCTTATAGTTGCAAATATAACGGCAATAGTCAGCTCAGCAGGAATTGTAGGAGTAAGTCCTGGAAATATTTATTTCAAAAATGTCCTTAGAGGTGGATATGCTGAGAAATACTTAACAATTACTATAAACTCTGAGGAGCCAGTAGATGTTCAGTTGATTGCCAGAGGAGACATAAAAGACTGGCTAGAGTTTCAGGAAAATATCAGTGTTTCAAAAAATAATCCCAAAAGAGTTAAAATTTCTATAAAACCTCCATCTGACATTCCAAACGGAAACTATACTGGATTTATAAGAGTAGTTACTGACCCTTTAGGAACTGAAATAAAAGAAAAGCATGCAACAAGCACAGTAAGGGCTGTAATTGATGTTTCTCTGTCTGTAGAAGTTACTGATATAGAAGTAATAAGATGCTCTGCAAGAAATTTCAAAGTCAATTCTGTGGAAGAAAAAGATGATATAACTTTCAGTGTTAATATCTTAAATGAAGGAAATGTAAGACTAAAGCCAAAAATAATTTTTGAAATCTGGGACCAGGAACAGATAAGCGTAGTTAAAACTGTTGAGCTTAAAGGAAAGGAAATTCTTCCAACTCGTGAAGAAAAACTTAGTTTTAACATTGAAAGTCATGACTTAGATTTAGGGCAATACTGGGTTAATGTTGAGGTTATTGAGTGTCTTGCTTCAGAAACTCTTACTTTTGATGTTCTTGAACCAGGAACTCTCAAAGCAGAGGGGGTGCTTTTAGACATACTAAGCAAAGTATGGGCAGAGGTAGGTGAAACAATTCCAATACTTGTAAACTTCAAAAATACAGGAGAAAAAGAGATTGAAGCCCAGTTCAGAGGAAAGATAACAAGAAACGGAAAAATAATTCAGATTTTAGAGAGTGAAAAAACTCTTGTTCCTGTTTCAGAGACAACAAATTTCAGTTTTTACTTCACTCCAAGAAAAGAAGGAAAATACATAATAAGCGGAAGAGTTTTTTATGACAAAAAAAGAACTTTTGAGTTAAGCGCTATAGTCAATGTTGTCAAAAGGAAAATAAGCATTAGAGAGGTGATAACCTCAATTGCATACGCATTGCTAATAATTTTTATAGTGTTTTTAATTTATAAGATTAGGGAAGAAAAGAGGAGATATAAAAAAGAAGGGTAAAATGTCATTTAAAGGTATTGAAAGAGCGATTTGCTTTATAGCTATAGCTTTAATATTAATAAAAGGTGCATCAGCATCAACAATAGTTTCCTTTGATTTTGATACAACTCAGGAAAATGACACTACTCAAATATTCAGCGGAGTAGTTACATCTCCATCAGTAATACTTCAAATTGTAACAGATAAAAGCGCAACATGCAGATACAGCTCAGTAAAAGGAAATTCCTTTTCTGCAAAAGAAGGAAGTTTTGATTTTGAGTTTGACACTATTCATAAAAAAACTCTTACTGATTTAACTGAAGGAGTTTATCATTATTATATTCAGTGTAAGGACAGTAATGGAAATGAAAGCGCTGAGCTTGAGGCAGTATTCCAGGTCAATCTTCCTGTAACTGCAAAAATAGTATTGTCAGAAAATTCTCCGTTAAAAGCAGGGAAATACGAAATAACTCTCGTAACCTCTGAAATAGTAAGCCAGACTCCATCTCTAAGCTATTCACTGGACGGGGTTAGTTATAAACCTATCCCTCTTACAGGTGCAGGAGATACCTGGAAAGGATATCTGCTTATATCAGAGTCAGACGGAAATAAAATAGGCTCTTTCAGATTTCAGGCTAAAGACTTAGATGGATATACAGGAACAGAGATAACAGAAGGGGGGATATTTGTTATAGACACAACAGAGCCTGATGTTATAACGGACTTAAAAGCTGAGAGCTATGCTGGAAGAATTGACCTTAAATGGCATTTTGACACTGAAGAGGAAATTGAGAAATTTAATATTTACAGAGCAATCTCAGCAGGAGTGAGTTATTCTGATTTCTATAAAAGTGTAAAAGGAAAAAGCTCTTTTTCAGATACAATGGTTGAGAAGGGTAAAACCTATTATTACAGGATTTCTGCAGTAGATGAAGCAGGAAATGAGGGCAGTTTGTCTCCTGAAATATATGCTACAGCGCTTCTTGAAAATATAACTCCTTCAGACTCGGGGCTTGAGCCAAGATTCATTGGAATAGTTGATAACTTCCTGTCAGAGATAGACTCTGTTGCAGAAGATGTTGCATTAATTAAAACCAGTTTTGCGCAAAAAGAAGAAAAAGAAAAAAAGATATATCAGGACTTAAAACTTGAAAGAGAAATAAGCAACTCTGAAACTGAGCTAAAGTCATTAAGAAAAGAGGTAGAAAGATTCAAACAGCAAAGCCTTACGAGAACTGAGTTAGACAAAAAGCTGACTTCTGCGAGGCTTAAATTAAACACCATAAAGAGGAAAATCCCTGAAACTCTTATTATAGTTTCTGAAAAAAGCAAAAAAACTTCTGCAAACGAGGCGTCTGATGAAGAAAAAATATCTGCAGTTGTCTTAGGTTTAAATCCTGAGATTGAAGAATCTGCACTTAAGAAAATACTTAAATTTTCATCAGAAACAATGATGGATTCAGGATTTGAAACAAAAACAAACATTCACAATCTGGAGATAGTTTATATGGATGGGACAAGGAAAAAGCTTTCATTGGTAAAAGAAACAATAAGTTTAAACAAACAGATTGACAGCCAAAACTTCTCAATACTTGAAGTAATACCAAAAGAGATAGCAGAAAGCTCTCTGGACATTGATGTTAAAAACATAAATTATAATGTTTTAAAAGAAGATCCTATACTTGCTTTTGATGTTTCAACAAAAGAGATAGTTTATACTTTAGACAGACATATAGACCTTAACAAGATTGACAGCATTCAAACTTTTATAAAATACAACTATAAGCCAGAATTAAACAATAAAAAAGGAATTACAGGGTATTTTGCGTTTATAGATATAACAGAAAACAGAAGCTCAATTGGAATAGGAGTTGGAATCCTCATTGCTATTGCTCTGGCTGTTTATTTCATAGTTCTTAGAAAAAATAGAGATATTGAAGATAAAATCAAGCCTTTAAGAGATAAAATAGCCAAGGCAGAAGAAATTCTTAAAAGTGTAAAAGAGACTGATATTGACAAAATAAACAAAGCTAAAGAAATCTATAAAATCCTGTCTGAAGAATATAAAAAGCTTGGAAACAAGGAAAAAAGAAAAATCTATCCTGAACTTGAAAAAATTTATAAAAAGATTATGTCTTTAATAGAAGATGAGAGATGGTAAGAAGAGGTTTATTTTGATTGCATTGGCTCTAATTTTCATAGCAGGAATTTCTATAAGCGCGATTTTCTCTGCAAATGAAAGAGTAGTGAACACAGGTCCTGAGTTGAAAAAAGGGAAGAATTATGTTAAAATAAACTCTACTTACAGTTTCTTATATGCAAAAGAGTTAGTAATAATGAATCCTGATATTGAGTATATAAGTTATTATGACAGTTTCCTGAATAAAAGCATAGGATATGTAAATGTTTTTGGAGGAATTGGAACAAACTTCTTAATTGATAAAAATAGAGTTTATGAGATTAGCGTAAAAAGGAATATTACTCTTATAACCTAAAAAATGAGTAAAAAACTGCTGATTTTTATTTTGATTATGTTCATATTTAATCTGCAAACCATCTCTGCTGCTCACTATATGGTAGGGGTTGTAAATGATGCTTTAGATGGAACTTCTGCAAACGGTTATGAAGTGGTTTTATGGAATCCTGCAAACGGAATTGATGACAATCTGACAGACATTATAGGCCCTTCTGGAAATTCAGGAGCAAACAATACATATATGATTGACTGCGAATTATTAAACACTCCATGTACAATAGGAGATGAGATAAGAGTAAAGGTTTTGAACAATGGAAGTGATTATATTACAGATTATGTCAATGCAACTGTAACAGGGGCTGGATTTGATATTATGCCTAATTTGACTTTAAACTCTCCTCCAGTTCCATTAAATATAACACTAGATGACTCTTTCAGCATTCCTTCTGGTGAGATAGACCTTACTCCAGCAACAACCACTGATGTATTCTGCAGCGGAGTTATTTATGAATATGATGGAGACTCATCACTCATTAATGTAAGCGCAAGATTCTTTGATAACTCTACATCTTTTTATGAAGATATTGATGATAAAAATTATCACTATGCAAATGATACTTGCGAACTGAATATAAGCTATGGAAACTCCAATGAGTCTTTTTTTAACTGCACTTTCAGCGTAGAATATTATGCAAACTCTGGAAACTGGACATGTGAAGTTAAAGCATACGACAACCTCTCAATCTCGGGAAGAGGTGGAAATGCAACAAAAATAAACCCTCTTCTTGCAATAAGTGTTCCATCTACCCTGGATTATGGAAAGATTAATGCGACAGAAGTGTCTTTAGAACAAATAGCAAATGTAACAAACATGGGAAATGTCATGATTAATTTAAGCTTGAGTGGTTATGCTGTTACAGAAGGTGATGGATTGGCAATGAATTGCACTCTAGGAAGCATAAAAAACATCTCAATAGACTATGAAAAGTACAATCTTACAGCATCAAATCCTGGAGAGCTTACTCTTAGTGAGTTTGAAGTGAACTATACTAACTTAACATCAAACTCTGTAACAG
>WAQV01000081.1 GCA_015520065.1 Candidatus Pacearchaeota archaeon
CAATAATGCTGTAAAAAACTCTCTGAGTAAGAGTTATGCTGAAATTAAGCTGAATTTTTTTAGATTCTCTCCTTAATGTTTTGCCTGATGTCATCTCACCCTCTTTTTTGCTTATTCATAACAGGCAAGCTGAATTTATAAATTTATCTGGTTTATCTCAGTCGCAGAGTTTCTAAGGTTCTTGGGACATTTGTTTCAACTCTCTGAAGCTTGTATAATGCAGAAGCAAGCTCTAGAGACTTTGAAAGCTCTCCGTGGTCAATAATGATTCTCTTTGGTTTTGGCTTCATTCTGTTGAAAAAAGAGAGTATCTCGTTTCTTCCTGCATGAGCTGTAAGCCCTGTTACAGTGTGAACTTCCATTTTTATCTTTACTATCTCCTCTCTTCCATCCACTAGCATCTTTGTTTCTTTTAGTCCTTCCTGAACTTGTCTTCCCAATGAACCAACTCCCTGATAACATACAAATATTATTGAGTTTCTCTCGTTAGGAGCAAACTCTCGAAAATACTCAACTGATGCTCCACCTACAAGCATACCGCTTGTTGCAAGAACTATGCAAGGACCACCTTCAATTACTTTCTTTCTTTCCTGGGCAGAGCCTACACGAGAGAAGATGTCAGAGGTAAAAGGATTTTTGTCCTGGAAAATCTGTGTTCTTAATCTTGCACCAAGGAAATCAGGATATGCTGTATGAATTGCATTAATGTCCCAAATCATTCCGTCAATATAGACAGGAACTCTTTTCATTTTCCCACTTTTTATTGCATCCTCAAGGATTAGCATTGTTTCTTGGGCTCTTCCTAATCCTAACTCTGGAATTAAAATTTTACCTCCTCTGTCAATTGTCTTTCTAACTTTCTCAAGAAAATCTTCTTCAGCCTTTGCTCTTGATGGAAGTATGTCTGATTTTGAACCGTAAGTTGATTCAGTAATGACTGTTTCTACTCTCGGGAAACTTGTTACTGCAGGGTCCAAAAGACGCGATTTGCCGTACTTGTAATCTCCTGTATAAAGAAGGTTGTGCGCTCCGTTTCCAATATTCAGATGCACCATTGCTCCTCCAAGAACATGGCCTGAATTGTAAAAAGTAAGCCTTACATCAGAAGTTAAATCCGTTACCTCATTGTAATTAAGGCATATACTGTGCTTTACCATCTCCTTAATGTCAGATGAACTGAACAAAGGTGTTGCTGCCTGCTTGTATGCAACCCCAATAAAATCAAGTGATAGAAGAGCAGCAATATCTCTTGTAGGTGGAGTCATATAAACAGGTCCTTTGTAACCCATTTTATACAGATAAGGCACAAGTCCAACATGGTCCAGATGGGCATGACTTATAATAATCGCATCAAGTTGTGAAATATCAAACTCAGGAACATCAAAAAAAGGAAATCTGTTCTGGCCTTGCGAAGCAGGGTCAATTCCACAGTCGAGAAGGATTCTGGAATTAGGAGTTTGCAAAAGAATGCATGACCTTCCAACCTGTCTTGCACCTCCAAGAAAAGTAAGCCTTACCCACTCGTCAACTTTCTCAGGAGTCCACTCCTTGTATATTTTTTTGCCTATTGAATTAAGGAATCTTCTTCTGTAAGTGTTGTTTGCATACAAAACGCTTCTTATGTTCTCTGTAATCTGGCTTCTAATTGCAGGGCTTCTCTGAACCTGTGGAGTCCATAAAGTTTTCTTTCTTATCTCATCTAAAATTGAACCACCCTTTCCTATAACAAGTCCTGGTTTTTTTGCTTCAATTATAACTATGCTTCTCTGCACATCAAAGATTATGTTTGTTATTTCTGCCTCTTCTGGGACAAGTTTTCTTATCTCTTTTTCTGTTTCTTCAGGGTCTGGAAGAATCTTAGTGTCTGCCCTTAGCTCAATTCTTTTTTTAAGCTCATTTACAATCTCTTTTATCTTGCCTTCTCCTTCTCTGAAAAAGTTTGCATTGTCTGTATAGAGAACTATATTTGCACCTTCAAATCCAGCATCTGTTATCTTTCCCTGAAGTTTCTCTGTTATAGTTTTAAGAATTTGCATTTTAAACACAAACTTTCATAGGATTATATTAACATAAGCTTTGCAAGATTTACCGTGTTTTTAATTACTCCTCTTTGTATTCTGGTTTTATTTCTTGTTTTACTACTTTTTTTATTCCGTCTTTGCTTATAGTAAAAATGTCTATTCCATATCCTGAGCCCATATCTCTCTGTGTTGATGCTTTCAAGGCTTCTTTTGCAAGCTCCACACCTTCTTTTAGGCTTAACCCTTTTTTATACTCTCTCTCAAGAAGTCCCAATACATAAGGCATTCCTGAGCTGAAATTTGCATCATAATCCTCTACTTTCAGAACACTTCCAGCTGGCTCTATTGTATATAACTCTGCAGAGCCATCCTCATTAATGCCTCCGATAAGCGTTCCAACAATAGCAGGAACCATTGAAGGCTGCCTTATCTGAGAGTATGTTATTGCTGCTGTCAGGTTTGCAGCCTCTTTAACTGTAGGCCTTGATTTTGACCTTAGCTCTTTAAGCTTCAGCTCTGCTGCAATAAGCTTTCCAAGCCTCTGGGCATCAGCAACTCCACCAGTCCATGAGATAACAAGATAGTCGTTTATTTTTACAACTTTTTCTGCATTTTTTGACATGACGACGCTTCCTGCACTCATCTGTCTGTCTGCTGCCATTACCACTCCGTCTTTGCAGACAATTCCAATTATTGTAGTCCCTGTCTTCAAGACAGATTTCTTTAAATCCTCATTAAAAGCATAGTTTATCATTTTCCTCTTATCAACAAGAATACTTTATCTAAAATCTATGTAAAAACATGCTCTCTTGATTTTATAAATCTTTTGGTTTTCGGTTTTTGTTAGAAATCCTTAATTCAAACACATTCAACTCTTCAAAAAAAAGCTTTTTTCTTGCAACAACTCTTTTTTTATATCCTTTAAAATTAACTTTCTTTGTAAGAGAGCTTGTTAAAATGAATACCCTTCCTTCCTTATTCAAGTGTTGTCTTGCTTCTTCCAGAAACTTGTTTATTATTTCAGCTCCCTGTTTGCCGCCAGTAGTGGATAACGCTGAACTTAACGGCTCTTTTTTGTCTTCAGGAAGGTACGGAGGATTAAAAACAATCACATCAAAACTGCCTTTCACATTTTTAAACAAGTCTGACTCAATGCAATTAAATCCTTCTTTTCTACAATAATCAACTGCGTTTTTATTTATATCAGTTCCTAAAATGTTTTCTTTTTTCACTCCTGCATTCAGTGCAGCTTTAAGTTGTATTCCAGAACCGCATCCTATTTCCAGAAATTTTAAAGAAGGCTTTTTTAAAACAAGTTCAGGCAGCTTTTCCATTAAAACACTTTCCATTAAATAAGAATCTTCATCTGGCTGATAAATCAAAGGCATTTTGCAGCAGACTATTTAATAAAATTGTTAAGATAATTCATTAACTCGTCTCTAAACAAGAACATTCCTACTATTGCTCCTATAATTATAATCATCAATGTTATAACTAAAATCAGGAAGATTTTTCTTTTTGTGCTCCATGGCTCAGAGTATTCATATCTTGAAACCTTCTGTGATGGAACTGGTGTATTTGCATCAGTGTTGTCAGGAGTATTGTTTGGCCCTTCAGCATCTTCTATATCTTGGTTTTTTTCCTCATTGTCAGACTGCAGACTTCTTGCAGCATCCTCAATTTCTTCTCTTTCATAGCCAGCATTATAAAAGCTCTCCATAGCTTTTTCCAGAGACTCTCCTCTTGCAAGGGCTGATTTAAGACCTTCAACAATCTCCTCTTTTACCATTTCTTCTTAAAGAACTCCTGATTTAAAAACTCTTTTAAAACTTAAGCACCTTTCCGTTGGAGCTTAAATGAGAACTCTCTCCAAATTTATATCCAAACTCAGCAGCCAAATCAATCATTGGAGCCTCCTGCTGCAATGAGCCGTGAGCAGGAATTATGTGTTCAGGCTTTAAAATCCTTAAAAGTTCCCTTAAGTCTTCTCTGCTGCCGTGGCCGTGAACATGGACATCTGTTTGTATTTTGACACCCATTTTTCTTAATCTTTTATCCATTCTCTCTCTTGCCAGAATGTTTAAAGGAACTGGTATAACGCTTGAGGCAAAAATTAAGTTATCTCCTGGTCTAAATCTAAAAGGAGTTTCATTTTTTGATATTCTGTCCAGTATTGAACCCTCTTCTGCCTGATGTCCTGTACATACCACCAGAAACCTTTCTCTGTTTTTTTCAATCCTCTTTAACATCGAGTTAACCTGATTTTTGTAAGTTACGAGAGTTATATCATCTTTAAAAGGGCATTTTTTTACTGCTATTGCAGCTTTCACATATTTGTTAAGACTTCTTCCTATGAATACTATCTTCCTTCCAGTTCTTCTTCCAAGCTTGACAATGTTGTTGAGCCTTTCAATATGAGATGAAAAAGTTGTTACAAACAACGCAGAATTTCTGTTTCTTGCTATGTAAAAAGCCTCTTCAAGCAAATGCTTTGCGATTCTCTCTCCTCCGTGTTTTTTCTCGCTTCCAGAGTATAGAGAGTCCACAACCAAAACCTTGACACCCTTTTTTCCTATCTCTTTCAGTTTTTTGTAATTTGGCGGATCCCCCATTGTAGGATAGTTGTCAAACTTAAAATCAAGACCATAGAAAAAAGTCCCTTGGCTTGAGTATAAAACAGGAAATACGCACTGAATAGTTGAGTGAGTAGTATGGACAAGTTCTAGTTTGTAGTTCTCGCTTTTTCCTTTAATTGTAACACTGGAATTTGGATAAATTTCTCTTATCTTGTTTTTTATTCTGATTCCTTCGTCTTTTGCAATAGTCTCAAGAACTTTCACTGTGAAAGGAGTAGCAATTATATCTGCATTAGGATAGCGATATGCAATAAACGGAACTGCTCCTACGTGGTCTAAATGAGCATGGCTTATTATTATTGCCCTTACTTTGTCTCTCCAACCCATCTTATCGAGAATTAAATCATTAGGCAAAACTCCTCCGCTCCTTAACTCTTTTTCAGTATATTTTCTCGGAGATTCATCCTGCATCTCAATGACAGAAGGAAGATGAACTCCTGCATCAAATATAATTACATCTTCACCTATCTTAACAGCAGTCATATTCTTTCCAACTTCTTCAAATCCACCTACTGTACAAACTTCCACTTTACTCTCCTTTCTTAGAAAACGAAAAAATGGTTTAAAAACCTTTTATATTACCTTAAAGTCAACTCTTACTCTTATTTTGTATGGAGCTATTTCACCCGCCTTTTTAATCTTCATAATCTTTATTTTTTTCCCTGCTTCCTTTGCAGCATTCTTTATTTTGTCAACTATAGAGTCAATTTCGTCTATCTTGCAGAAATCATAATAATATATTCTAGTGTTTTTTTTGCTTAGCATAAACGCTTCTTTAAGGAAACTCTCTTTAAGCTGCGGACGCGGCATTACAATAACATCAAACTTTTCTTTTTTCTCTGAGAGCTTTTTTGCCACTTTTTTAATATCTCCTGGCACAATCTCTACTTTGTCTTTTACTTTATTAAGTTCGACATTAAGTTTGGCATACTTATTTGCCTCTCTGTTTATCTCATTGGATATGACTTTTTTTGCTTTTGAGTTCTTTGCAATAACAATTCCAAAAGGGCTGACCCCTGCAAACATAACTAAAACCCTATCATTTTTCTTAACCATACTGGCAATCTCTTTTCTTTCATTGCTAAGTCTTGGAGAGAAATAACAACTGTCAACATTAAACCTGAAAACGCAGTTGTTTTCCCTATACACTGCTTCTTTAGTTTTTTCCCCTGCAAGATGCCTTGTCTGTATTTTTCTCAATCTGCCTTTGACTTTCCCACACTTTTCAAGAACAGTTTTTATTGACTTCTGTTTTTTAAGAAGCTCTTCGGCAAATTTCTTTTTATCTTTAAGTTTCATTGATTCAGGAAAATTAACTATTGCAATATTTCCTAAAACATCAAATGACCTTTGCCTTTTCATAAAAGTATGTTATATTTGAACTATTTAAGCATTTCAATTTCATGAATGCAAAAAAAATTTAAATGATTCAAGTTTATTTTTTTAATGAGTCTTTTGCTGGTTTGGATTGTTGTTTTTGCAGCAAGTCTGTTTGTCTTAATTAAGGCATCGGATTACTTTACTGATTCTGCTGAGAAAATAGGGATTTTTTTGGGATTGCCAGCATTTATAGTCGGAGTGACTATTGTTGCAGTTGGAACTTCTCTGCCTGAACTGGTTTCATCTGTTATTGCTGTTCTCAGAAACTCTTCGGAGATTGTTATTGGAAATGTAGTTGGTTCAAACATCGCGAATATTTTCCTTATTTTGGGAATTGCAGCTATTGTAGCAGGAAAATTAAAGCTGAGTTATGAGCTTATACATGTTGATTTGCCTTTGCTTGTTGGCTCTGCATTCCTTTTGGCAGTTACTATTTGGGATGGAGTTTTCAGCATGCCTGAAGCTTTATTATGCATTGCAGGACTTATTGTTTATGTGGTTTACACTATAAATACTGAAAAAGAGCATGAAGATAAAGAGATAAGAAAAGAGATGAAAAGAAAAAGCAAAAAAGAATATGGAGCAGGAATTAAAACATGGGTTGTTTTGGTTGTTAGCGGTTTTTTCATTTATCTTGGAGCAAAATATACAATTGAGTCAATAATTCAACTCTCAGAAATTCTTCAGGTTGGAAAAGAAATGATTGCAATTAGCGTTGTTGCATTAGGAACTTCATTGCCAGAGTTAATAGTAAGCATTACCGCTGCAAGAAACGGAAAACATGAAATGGCAGTAGGCAATGTTCTTGGGTCAAATATCTTTAACAGCTTTGCAGTAATGGGAATTCCAGCTTTGTTTGGGAACATAATCATCCCGAAAAGCATACTTTACTTTGGACTTCCAATGATGCTGCTTGCAACTCTGCTTTACTTTTTCATAACGCAAGAAAAGGAAATTACAAAATGGGAAGGATGGATGCTGATTATTTTTTATGCCTTTTTTATCGGAAAAGTGTTGAAGTTGTTTTAATGAATATATTTAAAAGAAGACTTACTTATAATATCTTCCAAACACTCCATTCTGTATAACATCTACAACGTGCTTTGGCAGATTGCTAAATAAGTCTTTTACAGAACTATCTATCTGATTTAAATCCAGCCTTTTTCTCCCTTTAGGACTCTCCTTTTCATAAAGAGTAATTGTTTCTGGGAGAGTTCTGTATTTTTTGTCATCCCTCTTAATTACATGAGGGATATGAAACACCACTCTTTGAAACTCTCCAGAATATCTTACATAAGTAAGACTAAAATCCTCTGAAAGATGATATACTTCAGTAACCTGGTTGCAAAATTTTCATGACTGTTACATCTATCTCAGCTATTTAAATTTTTTCTACTTGAAGATTTAAAAAAGCAAAGACAAAAATAAGGAAAATTTATAAAAACTGTTTGACTTTTTACTTTATGAAAAAACTTGCTTCAGAGTGCGTTAAAAAAAGAGGTTTATTGATTGCTTTTTTTGCATTGATTATGTTAATTATTAACAACTCTTTTATAGTAAGTGGGTACAGCATTTATAGCAGCTCATCTCTCTCGGAGTTTTTCAGTCTGATTGACCCTGCAACTCTTTTTTTAAGCGCGATTTTCATAGTGTCTTTCTTTTTAATCAACTTTGCTTTAAGCAAAACTTTTCATGACCAAAAACCAATAGCAACAATCATTTCGTTTGTTATAGCATTCATAATTACATGGCAGGCAAACCAAAGCAATCTTGACTATGAAGGGTTCTTTTATGATGTTGGAATTTCTGGAGATTTGTTGTATATAGTCCTGCTTGTCGTTCTTTTAGCAGGGTTGATTTATTTATGGAAAAAAATAGGCAAAGAAAAAGCACTCCTCATTTTCGGAATCCTGTTTATAGTGGCTGGTTCTACAAACCTCGTTTATGAAAAAGAAGCATCAATTCTTATAGGAATTGTGCTTTTGGTTGTAGGAGGCATTATGCTTCACAATAAAACAAAAGAAGATAGAAAAAAGAAAGAAGAAGCCGAAAAAGTCAGAAACCTTTTTTCAAGAATCTTCAACCCAAGCAGAATATAACTTTAAAACCACTCATTCAACCCTTTCTGTTTGTTCTTTTCAGCAATCTCTTTAAGCCTCTCTATCTGCTTATTTACTCTTTCCTCAGAGAAATCATGTTCTTCAACAAGTATTTTTCTTATTTTCTCTTCATCCAGTTTTTTAAACTTAAAATCAATGTTTGCAACATTCGGTTTATGGAATAACTCAAAGATGTCTCTCCAGTCAAACCTGTCTTCCTCAGGCAGAGAGTTTATTTTTTCCTCTACTTCCTTGAAAATCAAAACAGGCTGTTTAAACCTTTGCACTACTTGAAGAGCTTTTTTTTGGCCAATTCCCGGAACTCCTTTTGGATTATAGTCAGTGCCAACAAGAATTCCTAAACATATAAGCTGGTCTAAATTTATCTTTAAAAACTCTAAAACTCTTTCAAGTTCAATAAGTTCAGGTTTTACTTCTGTCCATCCTGAAAAAGTTTTCCTTCTTCGAGCAAGAGTGAGATTTCTTACAAGCCTTGGAGCTCCAAAAAGCAGGCTGTCATAATCCTGGCTTGCGCTTGCATAAACATCTGAATTAGTTTTTGCTAAATATGCTGCTTCTGCTTCCCCTTCACCTGGAGCTTGGACAACTGCAATTCCCATTGCTTCCAGCAACTCTTTGCTTTCGTTTATCATCTCTTCGTCAAGCCTTATGAGCTGGCTGCTGTATCTTCTCATTGCTTCAATATCTTCTTTCTTTTTTGCTTCATTGTATCTTTCCTCTGCAATCTCTCTTCCCTCTTTTCTTATCTCATGCGTTCTGAATTTCAGTTCAGGAGGCTTTCCGTCAAAAACATACACCAGTTTTATGCCGTCTGCAATGAGATTTACATTCCTATAAAAGATTCCTGAAAGATGGCTTGTGACCCTTTTTTTAGAATCCATTAATGGAGTGCCATCAGGCTGCCTGATTGTAGATAAAAACTGATATAAGGTGTTAAATGCATCAACGCAAATAGTTTTTCCTTTAAGGTCAGAAAGCTCAATTTCCTTTCTTGGAATTATCTCACGTATGTTTAAACCCATTTTTAATAAAGAAACAGAGGATATAAAAACTTTTTTTATATGTTATCTTATGTAGCGTGCTTCTTCAATTGCTATTTTATTTTCCTCTTCAATCTCTCTTAAAATTTTTGGGCAGTATATCTCAGCCTTTTGCCTTATATCAGCCTTAATTCTTTGCAGATAGCCCCATGCCTGATTTTTGCTTAATTTGTTATAGCCTTTAACAGGATAGCCGGCATCTTTTATTTCTTTAAGCCGATTTTTAATCTCTCTTATGCTAATACTCTCTCCGGGAAGAAGTTCAGGAAATCTTCTTAAAGCAATTCTGGCAACCCTTTTTATGTACTCAACTTTCTCTTCAAGTCTCGATGCTTTTTGCTGCCAATAAATCTCCTCTGAGAGAACTCTCTCTATTTCTTCTTGAGCCAAAGGGTCATCCTCATAATAACACCCTTTTTCAGTGCAATATCCCATATATTAACCACTAAGTAGTAGTATATAAATCTTACTATCTCAATATTTCTGGTCTTTTAGATGAGGAATAGCTTTCATAGGACATGCCGCAATGCATCTTCCTTCGCTATCGCATTTCTCAGGAGCAACTACTGTGGATTTCCCTTTTACCACCTCTAAAACTCCTAAAGGGCACGCAAGAACGCAATGTCCGCAACCTATGCACTGGCTTTTTACAATCTTTGGAAGTTTTTTTACTGGCATACTTAATAAAGTTAAATGCAATATAAAAAGGTTATGGTTTGCATCAGGATTTTCTTAAACAAGGATAAACTTTTTTTCAAAGAATATTTAAAACAACCTTTCTTTAATAGAAGATGTTCAGAAAAGAAAGCGAGAGAATTTTCAGGGCAGCACTTGGAGGATTTATTTTAGTAGTTTCTGCGCTGTTTTTGTCTTCTTATCTCTCTGGGAAATCAAAAATAGATGAGCTTCAAGAAACTCTTAATATAGCAAACTTCTTTATGATGAAATCAGGAATAAAAGAAGGCGTAGAAAGCTCTATTTCAGGAATTCAATCTTCTTTTGGAATGTTATTAGCAATATTTTTTGTTACACTTATTGGATTCTCTGTATTTACTATTTTCTTATTTAACAAATATCTCGCTCAAAAAAGAAACGCTTTTATTGACCCTCTGACAGAGCTTTACAATAGGAGGGCGATTATGTTTATTCTTAATAAGGAGCTTTTAAAGTCTGAAAGATACAATCATCCTACGAGCATAGCGGTTCTCGACATAGATTTTTTTAAAAAATATAATGATATTCACGGCCATGTTGCAGGAGATAAGCTGCTAAAAAAGTTTGCTAAGATACTCATAAGAGAAGTAAGAGAGGTTGATACAGTAGGAAGAATGGGAGGAGAAGAGTTTATTATAATATTTCCGGAAACTCCTCTTAAAGATGCAGTTAAAGTATGCGAGAGAGTAAGAAAAACTTTAGAGAATACAAGCTTTCATGGAATAAAAGAGCTACCTTTCGGAAAATTAACAGCTAGCATAGGAGTTGCAGAAACAAGAGGGGGAAAACATGTAAAAGCAGAAGAGATTATTAATATTGCAGACCAGTGCCTTTATGTTGCAAAAACCTCTGGAAGAAACAAGATAGCATATAAGAAAAGTTAATCTTTCTTGCTAATTGTTTTGAATCCTGTGTAATTCCATAAAGCCTTGGGTATTTTTATGCTTCCATCTTTCTGCTGGTGGTTTTCAAGAATTGTAATTAACGCTCTTGAAGTTGCAATTGCAGTATTGTTCAGAGTGTGAGGAATAACTCTTTCACCTTTTATTCTTGTTGATATTTTCAACTTTCTTGCCTGCGCATCAGTAAGGTTTGAGCAAGAGCCAACCTCATAGTAATCATCTTTTATAGGAGAATAAGCCTCAATATCTACTTGTTCATGTTTTAAATCCCCTAAATCCCCTGAACATATTCTTAAAACCCTTATAGGTATCTCAAGTTTTTTAAAAATCTCTATTGAGATGTTCTTAAGCTCATTAAAAAACTTTCCAGAATCTTCTGGTTTGCATATAACTATCATCTCTACTTTGTTGAACTGATGGGTTCTGAAAAGACCTTTTTCCTCGATTCCGTGAGAACCTATCTCTTTCCTGAAACACATTGAGTAGCTTGTTTGTTTTAGTGGAAGTATTTTTTCAGGAATCTCTTTCCCTGCATACCTTCCTATAAGAGAGTGTTCAGAGGTTCCAATCAAATACAAGTCTTCTTTCTCAATCTTATATATCATATTTTCTTGGTCATGAAGGTCTGTTACTTTATTCATTACATCTCCTCTCAGCATTAGAGGAGTTTCAACATACCTGAAACCTTTTGATACCATTAAATCTCTTGCAAAGTTTATTAGTGCAGCATTTAAGATTGCCAGCTTGTCTTCAATGTAATAAAATCCTGTTCCTGCAACTCTTGCAGACGATTCAAAATCTGCCATTCCTAAACTCTCGGAAATCTCTATATGGTTTTTTGGCTTAAAGTCAAACTGTCTTGGCTTTCCAATGACTTCATCAACAACATTTTTGCTCGCGTCTTCTCCTATAGGAACATTTTCAGATATTATATTAGGTATATCTGACTGGAGTTTTTCTATTTCTGTTTCAAGCTTTTTTCTTTTTTCCTCCAGATTTTCAATTTTAGGAGGGATTTTTTTTGCTTCTAATATCAGCTTCTTCGCTTTTTCTTCATCTTTTGCTTTTTTTGCCTTGTTAACTTCTTCAGAGATTTTGTTTCTCTCAGCTCTCAGCTTGTCTTCCTGAAATTTAATTTTTCTCCAATCCTCGTCAAGCTTTTTTAGCTTATCTACAAGTTTTAGTTTTTCGTTCTGGAACTTCTTTTTGATATTTTCTTTAACAAGTTCTGGATTCTCACGGATGAGCTTTATGTCAATCATAACAAAATAAAATTTGCTCTCTATTTAAAATCTTTGATTTTAGAATCACAGCTATTGCAAATAAAATATAAAAAATAAAAAACAAGAGGCTGCTGCAAAAAAAACAGCCTCTAAAATTAAATCTTTCCTACAAGGTCAAGACCTGGTTTCAGAGTTTCTTTTCCAGGCTCCCAATTAACAGGGCAGACCTCTCCAGGATGTTCTTCAACAAACTGAGCAGCCTGAATCTTTCTCATCAGCTCAGCACTGCTTCTTCCTATGCTGTTGTCATGAAGCTCATAAGCTTTGAGGACTCCTTCAGGGTCAATAATGAAGGTTCCCCTTAAGCTTATTCCTTCATCTTCTATGTAAGTTCCGTAGTCCCTGCAAATTCTTCCGGTTGGGTCAGCGACCATAGGGAACTTTATCTTGTTAATTGTTGGAGAGCTGTCATGCCATGCCTTATGCACAAACACAGTATCTGTGCTTATGCTCAGGATTTCTACATTCATATCTTTAAACTTTTCATAGTTCTCTGCTAACTCTCCAAGCTCTGTAGGACAGATAAAGGTAAAGTCTGCAGGGTAAAAGACAAGTACTACCCACTTCCCTCTGTAGTCAGAGAGCTTTACCTTTTTTATTTCACCTTCATGGAAAGCTTCTGCCTCAAATTCAGGAGCTTTTTCATTTATTTTTACCATTTTTACCTCCTTTCAGTTTATTTGAGCATTCCTTGCACATTCCTCTGAAGATTACCTCAACCTTTCTTACTTCATGACCCTCTCCCTCTAATTCTCTTAAGAGTCTTTTTGTGTTATGAAACTCTATGTCGATTATTTTATTACACTTCTCACATACAAAATGCTGATGTTCAATCTCATTTCCGTCAAACCTCATCTCTCTGTCAGTATTTATTCTGCCAATAATTCCTTCTTCCGCCATCTGGTTGAGATTTCTGTAAACAGTAGCCAAGCTAATCATCGGAAGCCTCTTTTTAACATGCTCGTAAACCTGCTCTGGAGTTGGATGAATAGTAGTGTTCCTAAGAAAATCCAGAATCTCTTTCTTCTGCACTGTTTCTCTATGAACGTTTTCCATTTTTATTATTAGTAATGATTACTAATTGAGAATTATTACTATTTAAATCTTTTGGTTCTTGAGAAAACTTAAAAACGCTTTTTGATTCTATAATCTATGGGTATTTTCCGTGAAATAAGTCTTAATATTCTCGATGCATATAACTTCACAATCTCTCAGTTGCCTCCAATTCTGCAGCAGTTCCTTAATCTTTTTCTGATAGTTCTGATAATTCTTGTTTACTCAGTATTCGTATGGAAGTTTTATCTTCCAATCTCAAGAAAAGACATACTTAAGCTGAATTTGGGAAAATACAGCAAGTCAGAACACCCTCTTCTTGCAAAGCTTTTTGCAGCAATGTTCTATCTTATAGAGTATATTTTAATACTCCCGTTTCTCATTTTTTTCTGGTTTATAGTTTTTACATTATTCTTAATTTTCATTACTGAAGACATTGCTTTGAACAGCATTTTAATCATATCATCTACAATCATTGCTGCAATAAGAATGATTGCTTATTACAAAGAAGAATTGTCTAAAGACATAGCAAAGATTTTGCCAATGACTCTTCTTGCAATAGCAATTACAAAACCTGGTTTTTTTGACATGCAGAGAATTATTGGAAGCTTCAAGGAGATTCCCGGATTTTTGGAGTCTATATCAGTATATCTTCTTTTTATAATAATTCTTGAAAGTGTGCTAAGGACGTTTGATATTATACTCTCTTCTTTTGGAACTTCTGAGACAGCTAATGAGAATTAGTATAAATTTTTATGGTTTATTTTAACTCTTTCCTCTGGATGATGGCCGTCCATTTCAGCCTCTTTTTCAACTCTTTCTATAAGCATCTTCACATGCTTTTCCTTCTCTTTTTCATATCTCTTTTCATCAGTCTTTAACTCCTTAATCATTTTTGCAACATACTCTCCTCCCAAAAAGTGAGGAGTTAAAACATAACTCGCTCCTTTCTTATATAGCTCAAGAGCATCTTTTATCTGGCTTGCTCTGACAATTATAATTGCGTCTGAGTTTACCATCCTAATTGTTTCTATTAATAGAACATTAGTTTCAAAGTCAGGTATTGTAGAAACAGCTAGCTGTATTTTGTCAAGAGGAAGTTCATCGAGTAACTCAGGGTCTGCAGCATCTCCATACAAGCATGGGATGTCAAACTTTGATAGGATCGCAATAGTGTCAGGATTGAAGTCCACTACTAGGTATTTCTTTTTTATTTTTTTCATTGACCTTAATATTGTAAACCCTATTCTGTTATATCCAAACAGTATGGCGTCATACTCTTTCTTAACTTTCCTCTCTTCCCTTATGCTTTTTCTCTCAAACAAAGATATCACTCTTGAAAGCTTATTATAAAACTTATCAGGAGAAACTATTACATAACTTGATAAGGTTATTGTAATTACAAGAGTTAGAGTAAGAGTTGACAATATCTCCTCGCTTATGTGTCCCATGCTTACTCCTAATGCAGCAACAATCAATGAAAACTCTGATATCTGTGCAAGCGTTGTGCCTACGAGGAAATTGTTTCTTTTAGTGTAACCTGCAACAGCCATTAGAGCCATTAGGATTACAGGCTTAAATATGAATGCAATAACTGATAAAATCACAGCATCTGCTATTATTGAGTTGAAACTTGATATTTGGATGTTTAATCCTAAAATTATAAAAAATATTATTAAGAAAAAATCTCTTAATGGTTTTATTTTTGAGCTTATTTCTATACTGTAAGGAGAGATTGATAATACAACTCCAGCAATTAATGCACCTATTTCTATTGAAAACCCTAAAAATTCAAACAGTGCTGCTAACAAGAAGCACCAACATATTGAAAACAAGAACATTAATTCTTGAGATTTTGCGAGATTCCTCATTATTCCTGGCAGCACAAAAACGCCTATAAGGAATAAAAGAAATATTACAATCCCTCCGCTTATAATACTTTTAACTGCAAAAGAGCTGAAGTCTGCTCCATTACTCATTGAAGAGATAAACATTAAAGTTACTATTGCAACTATATCCTGTATAATTAGGATTCCTATTGAGATTTTTCCATAGAAAGAATCAAGCTGCCTTTTATCTGACAAAAGCTTCATAATAATAATAGTACTGCTAAATGCCAATGCAATTCCAACATAAAATGAGCTTGTCTTATCATAGCCTAGCAGGCTTGTCGAGATTAAGTATCCTGTTATGAATGTTATTATAATCTGCGCCAGCCCGATTAAAAGCGAGGATGTTCCTATTCTTTTGATTACTTTTGGATTTAGGTGCAGTCCTACCATGAACAAAAGAAATGCTATTCCGAATTGCGAGAACACATCTATAATATGTTTTGAGCCTCCAAATTCAAGAACAAAAGGACTGATAATCATTCCAGCAATAATATATCCTATAATTATTGGCTGATTGAAAGCTCTTGCTATGAATGAAACTATAAATGCGGTGAAGAGAATAATTGCAATCTGAAAAAATATCTGTTCCATCTTCCTCTTTTAGTAAATTCAATGAATGGCAGTATAAAAACTTTTCAGAAACAAAATTTTTAAAAACAAAGCATAATGTTGTTAAGATATGAAGATAGGAGATATAGAGATTAAGTGGCTCGGACATGCAGGATTCTTAATAAAAAACTCTGCATTGATTTACATTGACCCTTATAAAATCAATGATGATTCTGAGAAAGCAGATTTAATTTTACTGACTCACAGCCATTATGACCATTGCAGCATTGAAGATTTAGAGAAGATAATTAAGGAAGGAACAAAAATAATTGCTCCTCCTGATTGCCAGAGCAAGCTTACACGTTTCAATGTCCCTATAAAACTGGAGATAATAGAACCTAATCAAGAGATAACTTTTGGAAGCGTCAAGATATCTGCAATACCTGCGTATAACACTGACAAGCAGTTTCATGAGAAAAATGAGCACTGGGTAGGGTATGTTGTAAAAATGAATGATGTTATTGTTTATCATGCAGGGGACACTGATGTAATTCCTGAGATGAAGAACCTTACAGGATACAAGCATTCTGGAATTACTTTTATTGCCTTGCTTCCAGTAGGAGGAAGATACACTATGACTGCAGAAGAGGCTGCAGAGGCTGCAGAGATTATAAAACCATCAATAGCTATCCCTATGCACTACGGAACAATTATCGGTTCTGAAGAGGATGCAGAAGAGTTTGTTCAGTTATGCAAAGAAAAAGGAATCGATACACTGATTCTTAAAAAAGATTCTTAAGAAAGAGTAAAATGAGGTTAATCTTAGGAAGCAAAAAAACTTTTCTTGACTTTCTTAATAATCTTTCTGATAAAGATAGAATAGGAATACTTACGCATAATGATTTGGATGGAATAGCCTCTGCAATTTTTGTGCAGGAAATATTGAGAGGAATTGGTTTAAAACAACCTTCTTTGTTAAGGTTTTTAGAATATAAGCCATCCCTGTTTGAGAAAACCACGCCTCTGTTAAAAAACAAGAATATAAGCGCATTATTTTTAACAGATTTGGCTGCAGATGACTTTGACCTAAAAGGATTTGAAAAACTTAGAAGAGAGTTCAAGACTGTTTTAATTGACCATCATCCTTTAAATGTTAATTTGAAGAATAAACGAAACATAATCAAAACTCATTCTTATGACTGTGCTGCTTTGGTTGTTTATAATCTTGGAGTTGAGGCAAACAATTATTTCAATAGAACAGTTTTTAATTATAGGAAATGGGGATGGCTGGTTTCCGCTGCAATTGTTGCAGAAGTCTCATATAACAATCCAGACAATCTTAAACTTCTAAGAAAATTTTATCCAAGCGCAACTTTAGAAAATATTCATAATTCTATTCCAGACAAAATATCCAAAAGAGTATTTTCTGCACTCGCTTATTATGAGGACGTGGAGAGAGTGTATAGAATACTGTTAAATAAAAATCTAAAAAAGCTAGAAACAGCGCATAAACATATAAACCGCGAGATGAAACTGTACTCAAAAAAGTTTCATAGAGAAGCAGAGTTTTTTCAGGAAAAGGATATCTATTTCTATTACTTCAACCCCAAATTCAAGAAGATAGTTTCCTCTCTTGCAACCTCTCTTTCTTTTAAGCATCCAGATAAAACAATCATTATTGCGTCTGATGCTGACACTAAAACAATCAAGATTAGCGCAAGAAACCAGAGCGGAAGAGTTAATGTTAATCTACTTATGAAAAAAGCAATCAAAGGATTGAAAAGTGCGATGGGAGGAGGCCATGCAAAAGCAGCTGCAGCGAGAATTATGAAAAAAGATTTGCAGAAGTTTAAAGAAAATCTGTTAAGCTCTTAGTTTGTCGAGGTTTTCTTTCAACTCTTCGGAATTATTTACATATATTAGTTTTATGCCAATTTTCTCAAGATAGGCTTCTGTTTCCTGATTAAGTTTTCCGGATTTTATAAATGGAGAGTAAACAAAATAAGTATACGGAACATACTTTCCTGCTCTTATTTCCGGATGTATTTTTTCTGATGGAGCATCAACATATTTTTTCATCCCCTGCATTAATTTGTAGATATATGTAGCATAATTCATCTCTCCGTCAGTTCCAGGACTTGAGCCTAGATAAAGAACAACATCTCCAAAAAGTCCTTTAATCATGTCGTGCTTAAACCAGTCTCCAGAGTTAATTATTCTGTCAAAAAGCTTTTTTCCGTTCAACTCTAAATTCATATACTCATGAAGATGTCTTATCCCGAATGTAGAGTCATCCTGTGGAACACTTCCTATAACCTCTCTGCCATTAAACTGTTTATAGAGTTTTGCCAATTCCAAACAGATGCCTTTGTCAGGAAGCAGCTCAATTACAACCTCTGATTCAGAAAGCGCTTTTGCAATGCTTTCCAGTTCTGTCTGAAGCTTTTCTTTTTTAATTCCCAATAATTCAGTATAATGGAACTCAATATCTGAAGGACCTATTAAAGAGAGTATTAGTATGTTTGACATATATGACACAAAATTACAAAATATTTAAATATTGCCTATTTTCTTCAAAATTAAAATGCCTGAAGACAGCTTTAATAAGAGAAAGAAAGATGTTCTGTCAAAGACAGACAAATCTTCCAAAGGAAGCTGGGATGATAAGATAGTGCAGCTGTGCAAGAAGATAAACTCTATGAAGAATTACTATACTACCTCTTCTTGCAGCGGCAGAGTCGTTTTAATGATTGACCAAGAGAAAAAAGCAGAAGGCTTATTTATAAAAACAACTCATGAAAAAGTTTCTTTTGAGCAGATTAAAAGCTGGATTAGAGAGGTAGCAAATAACTCTCAATACAAAGACAAACTGATAAAATTCAAACAAGAACCATGTATTCTTCATGTTGCATGCAATTCTTTTAGTGACGCCAAGACACTGTGCAATAAAGCAAAACTTGCAGGATGGAAGAAGTCAGGAATTATTGCATATGGAAAAAGGTTTGTTGTGGAGTTAAGCAGCACAGAAAGAATGGAGTTTCCAATTATCGAGGAAGGAAACATACTTGTGAACGATAAATTTCTGAAAACTGTTGCGAGAGAGTGCAATAAAAAACTGAAAAGCTGCTGGAGCAAGATAGGGAAATTGAAAAAGATGATAAAATAACTTATTTTATTGCTTCTTAACACATCTTCTCAATAATCAAAATATTTTTAAAGAAGTAGATACTTATTTTTTTATCATATTAATTTATTCACTCTAAAGCCCCCCAAACAGAGTGAATAAATCATACGCGTATGTGTATTCTCTTCTTGATAGTTAGAAGTATCTACGGTATTTAAACCTTTCTATGCGAAAGGTTTGAGAGGATACTTCTAACAAAAAGAAGTGAAAGGAGGTCAAAACTAAAGTGGTGCTTGATTTCGCAAAAGAAGCAATCCAAAACGCAGAGACTCACAGCATCAACTTTGATGAGTTGAAAGCTGGAAAAGCTAACATCAAAGTTATTGGTGTTGGAGGCTGCGGAGGAAACATGACCACCTGGCTTTTCAACAAAGGCATTACAGGTGCTACAATCTATACTGCAAATACAGATGCACTGCACCTTAGTGTTACCAAAGCAGACGAGAAGCTTCTTATAGGAAAAGAGCTGACTCGTGGACTAGGTGCAGGAGGAAACCCTAACAGAGGAAGAGAGGCAGCAAAAGAGGCTCTGGTTGACTTGAAGAAAGCTGTAAGTGGAGCTGATATGGTGTTTGTTCTTGCTGGACTTGGTGGCGGAACTGGAACAGGCGGAGCTCCTGTAATAGCCCAGCTTGCAAAGGAGACTGGAGCAGTTGTAATTGGTGTTGTGACAATGCCTTTTGAGTCTGAGAAAGCCAGAATTGACAAAGCAGAGTTTGGATTGCAGGAACTGAGAGAGGTTACTGACACCTGCATTGTTCTTGACAACAACAAGCTTGTTGACATTGCAGGACAGCTGCCTATTGAGCATGCATTTGCTGTTGCAAATGAGCTAGTGAGTACAATGATAAAGGGAATTGTTGAGACAATAACTCTTCCAAGTTTGATTAACTTGGACTATGCAGATGTCTCAGCAATCATGAAGAACGGCGGAGTTGCTGTGATTGGAATTGGTGAGAATGACTCCACAGACCGTGTTAACGAAGCTGTCAAGCAGGCCCTGACACATCCTCTACTTGACGTGGATTATCAGGGTGCTACTGGAGCTTTGATACACGTCACCTGTGGACCTGATTTGAAACTAGAAGAGTTTGATGTGATAGGCAGGACTGTCTCAGAGAATCTCAACCCAGACGCCCAGGTAATTATTGGAGCAAGAATCAGCAAAGAGTTTACTGGAAAAGTTAGAGTGATAACAATAATGACAGGAGTCAAATCTCCTTATGTGCTGGGCAAGTCAACAGAAGAGCAGTCAGAGCCTTTATCAAAAGAAGTCTCTGATCTGGGTATAGAGGTGTGGAAATAACTTTTTATTTTTCCGGGAGCAATCCCGGATTTTTGTTTTTTATTTTTTGGTTTTATGGTTCTTTGGAATTTATCTGTATTTTATCTTGAGAGATAGAACAGAGATTGACAAAATTAGGCTAATCATATTTGCAAGTATTATTGGCAAGTCATTTTTAATTATACCATATACTAACCATAAAAATATCCCAAATGTCAGGATTAAATAAGCCATTAATGATATGTCTTGAGTTCTTTTTGTTTGAAGAGTCTTGATAGTCTGAGGAAGCAACGAGAAAGTTGTCAGTATAGCTGCACTAAACCCAATAACAGTTGCAAAATTCATTGTATTTGTTTGTACAAAAAGAAAGGTTATAAATTTTTAGTTTTAAGAAAGATGTTAAACATTAATCTTCTTCACAGGATTCATCTTTCTGTTGCCGTATTTTTCAAAATAAATAATCCTGTCAATATCTATAGGCTCTTTTCGTGTTTTTCCCTCGTCCATGGCATAGCCAACTGGGATTAAAGCCTCAACACGGATATGTTCAGGAATTCTTAACTCCTGTTTTATTATCAATTCTACAAAATGCCTCACCCAGTAAAAAGAAAGCCCTCTTTCATTTAACGCAAGAAGCAGATTCTGTATTGCAGCTCCTGCCTGCTGTCTGCAATAAATCTCACCTCTGTCTCCGTAAAGATTTATTGTTCTTAAAGGGTCTGAACATACAACTATAACATACTTTGCATTTGATATGAATGGCTGTTGAGAAGCTTCTGCAAGTTTTTGTATTTTATCAGCCTCACTAACAATAATAAACTTTAAACTGAAATTGTCTCCAGCCATTAGAGCATATCTTGCATAGTCTATTGCTTCAACAATATCTCTCCAGTCAGGCTTTTTGTCTTTGAATTTTTTTATATTTTTCAGAGATTTAATTGCATCTTCAAGTTCCATATGTTTATTAGAGAAAGAGATGTTTATAAAATTACTGCCAGTTTATCATTGCAAAGAGAGTTTTCAAGCCTTTTAAAGCCAACTCTTTTGTATTTAACAGTTTCCTCTCCAAGAATCATAGCAAAATCTCTCAGTATTTCTTGCCTTTCTCTCGGAAACTCTTTAAATGAGTTTAAGTTCTCTGCAATCCTGTAAATTACAGGCAATATCTCATTTTTCATATCTGCTGGTGTTAAATGTTTTACTCTCTCATCATACTCCTGGTTAAATAGTTTCTCAAACACTCTGTCTATAACATAAACAGACTTTCTTCCTTTCTCTTTTTCATAATCTTCCAAAGAGTAAAGAGTTTCTGTAAGGCATTTAATCTCAGAATACTCTTTATGCAGAAAATTTTCTGATGCATCCAGCTTTATCGCTTCCTGCTTAAGAATGATCGCAAGCCTTGATGCACAACCACTTGCAATCTTCACTTCATCATTTGTTAAATATGCATCAATCTCGAGTGCAGAATGAGATGCTAAAACAGAAAGCCCATTGTGACTTAAATCAAAACCTTCAGGATAAAGGTATTTGTACGCCTCTGTCATAGAAATTTATCTTTTTAATTGTTTATAAAAACTATTATGTTTAAGTAAATATTACTCTCTACTCAAGAAGTTGGAAGAGAGAATTCTGAGCTGTTTGCAAAAACGTCCCCGCGAGGACTCGAACCTCGGACACCATGGTTAACAGCCATGCGCTCTACCAACTGAGCTACGGGGACCTAAAACTTATGATAGTTTTTCGTATTTAAAGCTTACCATTAGCATTGTTTTTAGATTTTAATAATAGATTATTTTATAGAGATTTACTTAAGAAAAACGAACTCTCAGGTTTTTATTTGAGCCCTAAATCAAAAACTGGCTTTACTTGGTGTTTTTCAAGGTAAGCATAAACATTTGATTGTTTTGCGCCTCTTATTATGGATATAATTGCCTCTTGAGCATTTTCAATATACTCTGAATCACCTATAATCCCAACCTGATTGTCCTTAACCTCAAAATAACATTTTGTCAGCTGCCTTAATGTTTTAATGGTTTTTCCGCTTTTCCCGATAATTCTTGCCCTCACTCTTTCAAGGTCTTTTCTTCTCGTGTAGTCTTTAATGTTTATAACCTCAAAAACAAAGTCTTCATCCTTTATGAGCATCGCAACCTTAAACGGAAATCCGAAGTTTAAAGCCTCAATTACTTTTTCTGCAATATACTCTTCTTCAGGAGTTCCTTCTATGTAAACCTCTTTTCCTCGGTTTCTTATTTTTACATTCAGTCCTTCCTCTAACTTTTTTCTTCCTTTCACGATTCTTGCTATCTTGTCAGATATTATCTTTTTCATATAAAATAGAGATATTGAACCATTAAAAATCTTCTGAAATCTAAGTTAGAAAACAATTCCATCTCCTAACTATTAAAACTCCATAACCTCTTTTTCAAGATAGCCTTTTTTTCTCAGCCACTCAACCTCAGTCGGACGGTATTTGAATATAACATCTCCTCTGTTTTTGTCAAGCTCCCAGAGCTCTACAATTACAACATCATTTGGCCTTAGCCAGAGCTTCCTTTTAAGCCTTCCTGGAACACGGCAGTTTCTTGTTTTTCCGTCAAGGCAATTAACCATTATCTTATTTCCTCCTAATCTCTGCTCTATAATTCCAATTACTTCTCCCTCTTTCGGAAGCCTTACACGAACTTTCTCTTGAGTGTTTTCCGAGCTTCCGCTATTATTATCTTCAGTTTTAGCATTCTCCTCAACTGTCTCTGAAAACTCTTCAGCGTTTGCCATGATTATAAAAATAATCAAGGGGTTTATAAAGATATTGAGACAGCTGACAGTTAGTGCAAAAGTGCAAGAAAAAGGTTTTATATCAATACAAGAACAAACGGAACTCCTTGAATTTTCCTGATTCCTTCCTCGCTAATTATCCCAGCTTTAATAGCAGCATTGATTGATTTTTGACCTACAATATTAAATGTTGCATCTTCAAGAACCATGTCCTGCATTATTTTTATTGCCTCTTCTTCAGTGGCTTTTTCACCTTTAAAAAAAGACTCTTTAACTTCAAGCTGTAAATCTCCCTCTTCAAACCTTTTTCCAACTAAATCTGCGTCACAGACAGCCACTACATGCCTATACGATTTTATTACTCTTATAAGCATGGCTGTATTAAACAGATGCTATTTAAAAATTTTAAAGATTACTTCTTTCCTCCGATTCTGCAAACAGTTGTTCCGCAGTCAGGGCACTTTCCCTTAAACATCGTAGTCCCTCTTTTTGTGGTAGTCTCCTGCGGGTCATTCATCTCAACTGTTTTTTTGCATTTCACGCAATACCCTTCAACCATTTTTCAGCTGACAAATTTTATTTAAACCTAAAAGATTCCCTCTTTTTTAAACCTTTATATTTTCCCTCTTACTGGATGTTTGGCACCGCATGCAAGGCAATGAAGAAACATCATTCTGTCCTCTTTAATAATCTCTGTGTCTGGCTTTTTACACTCTTTGCACAGTACAAACTCATTGACATACTGTTCTATTTTGGCATTTATTTTTGCGCTTGGAACTCTTATATTCAATACTAATCTGTCACCATCTCTCTGCCCTGAAGCTGCAAGCTCTTTGAGCATGAACTTTTGGAAATGTTCAGCATCCCTTCTCAAATAGGAAGCAATCTTAAAAAAGTTTGTAAGCACTGTTTTCTTTCCTTCAAAATATCCTTCTATTTTTGGAATCTCAAACCTTTCTCCGCTATCTCTTGATACAATCTTTACTTTCTTATATGCCTCTTCAAGCAGCTTTTCGTATTCGTCTGCCATACCTTATCTCTGAATAGAGAGTTTATAAATGTTTTAATCAGGTTTTATAGAGTAAATAAAAAATATAAATTTCTTGAATTTACAGATAAAAAATGATTCCCTGAACAAGCCCTATCAACATTCCAATAATCCCTCCGAGAATTTCTATAAAACGCAGTTCTGTTTTTATTATGTTCTTTATTGTTCTTTCTATATCTTCGTCTGGAGTGTTTTTTATTGTTTTTGCAATGCTTCTCTTTATTGCAGAGTCAATCTTTTTTCCTATAACTGGAATAGAAGCTATCTTTTTGTATTCTTCAGGAAGTATGACATGAATCTCACCAGCTATTTTCTCTGCAAGTTTCGTTTTTCTTTTAGGGATTGCTCCTTGAACTCCAAGAAAGCTTTTTCTCGGATGAAACAGCATGTAAATTGCGAGGGCATTTGTAAAATACCCTATCAGCCCTCCAACAGCCATAAATATAACTATATTGCTTATATTTTGCATACTCTTACAGAACAGAGAATGTTAAATAG
>WAQV01000082.1 GCA_015520065.1 Candidatus Pacearchaeota archaeon
CTCGGGATGTGTATAAGAGACAGTTCTAAGGGAATTTGGCTTCATTGCAATAAACACTATATTTGCTTTATGAGGGATTTTTTTAATTATTTTAAATCCAGCATTTTCAAACAGACTGCAAATCTCACTCTCATCAAACAGATAATAGTATCTTTTTCCTTTGTCACGCCATTTTATGAATTTTTCTTTTCCTGATTTCCTGAACCTTTCAGAATTCCTGTCCCACACTTCCACTTCAGCCATTGCTCCTGGCTTTAAAATCCTGTAAAGTTCTTTTATGGTATTTTTTCTTCCTTCAGAAGTTTCAATGCAATGCAAAGCTGCAACGCATATCGCAGCATCAAAAAAGTTGTCCTTAAATGGAGTTTTTTCAAGTCTGGAATGAAAAGTTTTAATCTTTATTCCTAATTTTTTAGCTCTCTCTTCTGCAAGTTTTAACATCTCTTTGGAAAAATCAACAAGATAGAATTCCTTGTTTGAAAAGTTTTTCACACCTAAAAGATTCCTTCCTGAACCGCTGCCAAAGTCCAGGATTCTGCCTTTCTGCTGATTGATAAACTCTGTAGCTGCAGCTGATGGAGTTGTTTTAAATTTATGCCATTCTTCAGCTATACTGTCCCATACTTTTTGCTGGTTTTCTGAGGCATTTTCTAAATCCATAATTAAAACAGACAAAAAGCAGTTATAAATTTATTTTGTTAATTTTTATTCTACCTTGCATCTCTGATTATCTCCAGATAAGACCTATTTTCAGAATCCTCAAGTCTAAGATTAAATTCATCAAGGCATTCTAAGATGGAACTTCTGTTTCCCTCAATTTCCAAATAAATATCTTTGTTTGGAAGAATGTCAATAGAGATAACGCACTCTCTATGGCTGAAGTTTGCTCTTTTTTTGCAGTAAGAAGTCCAGTTGTCAAATCCAATTTTATTAAAAAAATTAAGAATCTTCTCTAAATTTGAATTCTTAACTGTAAACTCTATCTCCTCTCTTACATTCATATCATAATTTTTTCTTTTTCCTTTGTAAGTTATAAAAATCTCTCCTTTCTCTCTTCTTAATCTAACTATCCCTTCTTTTAATTCATGAATGATATTCTCTTGGGAAAAATATTTAGGTTTACCTAAAATTTCTACAATTTCCTTTAATTTACACTCATTGATTTTTATCTTTACTTCTGTTTCTATCATTTTATATTAGTAGTTATGTGACTAAGAATGAAGTCCAACCTATCTTCTATTGGCATAACAGGCACATGTATTGGGTTATACCCGTAACTGACATATGTTTCAACAAGAGTATCATGAATTTTTTGGGCTTCTGCATCATCTTTCTCTATTCTTAATCCATCATCAATGAACGGAAGCCTCTCTAAAACAAACACTTTATGATATCTTTCATGATGAGGATGCTCTGCTATCTCTTTGGGAACATAACCTAAAAGCAGTTTGGAGTATGCAAGACAATCAAGAGTTCCTCTGTCCAAAAAATAGACTCCTGGTTTCCTGCAAAGTTTGCTTTCTTTTTTCAGCTGATGAAGAAATATATCTCTTTCCAGTTTCTCATAATTGTTTTTGTATTTATGATTATTGGAACTTAGTATCTCTCTTGCTGATTCACTCAAAACAGGAAATCCCTTTTTTCTTAACTCATTGACGAGAGTTGTTTTTCCCGAACATGGGCCTCCTGTAAGCACATATTTCAACAACATACAATTATCTATAGTATTGCAAACTATATACACTTTACTGTATAATTTTTGTCAATAGTGTTGCATGCTGCAAAATGTTTAAATAGTCCTGGTGCTGTTAAAATTAAATAAACTTAAATCAGAAAATGCTTGACTCCAAGACAATAAAGAAAATAGAAGATTTTGTATATTTAAAACCAAGAAGCATTCAGGAAATAGCTCAGCACATTGGAAAAAGCTGGAGAACTGCAGACAGATATGTTAGCTATATTGAAGAGGAGTTTGGAAACATATCAACAAGAACATTCCGTGAAGGGACAAGAGGGGCGTTAAAAATAGCTTATTGGGCATCAATAGAGAAACTAAAAGGCAGTGTCTTTCAGAAACAGCTGGAAGAGCAGATAATGCATGGCAGAGAGAAAGGAGATTTTTCTGCTTTTGATATTTTCCAGCATGTTCCAGACAAAAACAAAACTGCATGGATGAAAAAAGGAGATAGTGAAATAAAGCTGGGAAGATTGAAAGAGTTTAAGGAACTTCTTCTTAAAGCAAAAAAGCAGATTCTATTCTTTTCAGGCAATCTTTCCTTTATAAACTACAAAGACAAAGAAACTGATATTTTTTCTGTGTTGGAGGAAATTGTAAAAAAAGGCATAACTATAAAAGTTATTTGCAGAGTTGACCTTGCAGGAAGAGAGAATATAGAAAAAATGCTCTCTTTAAATTTCAAGCACGGAAAGGAATTAATTGAAATACGCCACAGGGAACAGCCATTAAGAGCAACAATTATAGACAACACGCTTTTCAGTATGAAAGAGATGAAAGAGCCTACAGGCAAGGAGAGAGAGCTTAACAAAAGGCTTTTCATATTTTACACAATAAAAAACAAGGAATGGGCTGAATGGCTCTCAAAAATCTTCTGGAAGATGTTTAATACATCAATAGGCTCTGACAAACGGCTTCAAGAGATGGATAAGATTTTTTGAGATGTGGTATTATAAAAATTCTATCTAAAGATAGAATATCTTTTTTTGAGAATCTCTAAAGCCTCATCTATTTCATCTCTAATTTGTTCATCAGATAAAATATCTGGAGTAGTATATATCTTCTTAAATCCTGGTGGAATATTGCACAAATTTTGATTTCTTTCTGGAATTCCAAGATAGACCGAAATGCTTAATGGAGAGTACCTTAAAATGTTTTTATACGCCTTATTTAAAGTTTTTCCAGTTCTAACATCATCTTCTATAAAGAGTATATTTTTTCCCTGTATAATCTTCAAATCATCTAATTCCTTATAAGGTCTATCTTCAGTTACACAGTATTCATCAATATGAATATTCCTTAATGGTAGGTCGAATAGTGAAAATATTCCTGCATAAGTAAAGCCTTCTGGGCCAATCACTACTCCAATATCTATTTCATTTTCATTTATAACTTTTCTGGCAGAATAAAAAGAAGATATCCAATTATGGGCAGAATGGAGAGGGTCTAAATTAAATTTTGAGAAATAGCTGTTAGCTTCAGTTTTTAAAAGACTTTCTACAACATTCTTAAGAATTTTATATTTTTGATATTCTTGATTCTCAACCTCTAATATTCTTTTTACTCCATTTGGGTTTATCTGCAAAATCTGCTCAAATTCGTTTAATTCGTTTTCTATTTGATGATATAATTGATGTACTACATCATTCATAGGATACTGTGAGGCATCTAAAGATTCTAATATTTCTATTTTTTGCATAAAGTTTCTATATACTTCATTCAAGAGAAATTTATCTAGAGAATTATCTCCTTCATTCAGGAATTTATTAATTCTACTCTCAAGTTTCTTTGTAGATCTCATCTTAGTTTTATCTTTTATCGAACATCTTCTCTTTTATTTCTTTCACTACGATATATTTTCCTACTCTATCTACAACATTCTTTGCTGTTTCATTACTGTTAAGAATATAGGGATTGGAAGTATATAATTCAAAATCAGATGGAAGAAGTTTTTTATACTTTCTGTATGGGAAGACGGGCTTTCCATTCTTAAGCATAATATCTTCTCTAACTTTTGATAGGCCTGTTATAGGAGAAAGATGCCAGAATGAATCAAAATTCACTGTATCTGTTCCTACATGATACTTCTTTCCAGAATCGATTCCTGGCCATTTGAACAAACCTATATAAGCTCCTTTAACATTTACCTCATTTTCTCTCAGATATTCTGTAACTTTTCTTAAAGTCTTTCCTGTTACAAAGTCAATATCAACTAACAAAACAGATTTTTTATGTTTCAGTTCCTCCAACTGACTATCACTAATTATCGGTTTATTCATTTTTCTTTTATGATGAGAGTAATCTATCTCAAAAACAGGAAAGCCAATAATCTCAAAAATCTTAGAGTAAGGAATTCCTGCATCTCTAATAGCAACTACTGCATCATACTTTCCTTTTAGCTGCAAAGATGCATCTGCATGAGATATTAACGGAGAGTCAAAATACTCTCTCCAGTCCCGCTCTTCTTTTTCTTTCCACTTAGATAAAAGAAGTGCTTCAAAAAACAACTTCTTTCTATAAATGTCAACATTTTCAGGTAAATCGAGAATTTTCTCTAAACCTCCTTCAAATCTTTCAGCTTCTTCTGTTATCTCAGGATTTTCAATTGCTGAATGAGGAAGTTCGTGTTTCAATGCCAAACATGGTGATAAATGCAACTTCATTTTAACATATTTTGTTAGAAAAAATGTTATTTATAAATCTTTCGATTTATTCACTACTGCTATGTGATTACAATACTAAAATTTGTTTTAGTTTTGAAGATTATTTATTCAACACTAAGAAGAATGTCTTTCTGCAATCTGTTCATGAGAAATAAAGTGTACTGAAAGAAAAATAGTCTCACTCACCCTCAAACTCAACTATATGGAAGGTGTTGTAACCTTTTTCCCTTAATTTTTCAATTCCTTTAAGGTCAGGAAGATTTATAACAAATGCGCACTCGACAACCTTTCCGCCTAAGGCTTCTATAAGCTTGCATGAGGCAAGTGCAGTTCCTCCTGTTGCAATTAAGTCATCTACAAGCAGAACTCTTTGGCCAGGATGTATTGCATCTTTATGGATTTCAACAGTGTCAGTCCCATACTCCAGTTCATATTCATGGCTTTCTGTCTCATGAGGAAGTTTTCCTTTTTTCCTTATAGGAACAAATCCGCATTTAAGTCTTCCTGCAAGATTTCCACCAACAATGAACCCTCTTGACTCAATTCCAACAATAACATCAATTTTCCTGTCCTTGTATCTGTTATAAAGGATTTCCATTACTTTCTCCATTCCTTCATGGTCTTTTAGAAGAGTTGTTATGTCTCTGAACATGATTCCTGGTTTTGGAAAATCAGGGATTGTTCTTATTTTGCTCTTGATTAACTCAATATCTCTTTTAATTAAATCTCCGTGTGAAAGTTTTTCAATAGCTCTTATTAAAACTTTCTTTACATTTTCAGAATTTTTTGCCATTACTGCTTCTATTTCCTCCCATGTTACTGGCTTTTCTGTTTTTTTCCAGCAGTCATAATCAGTAACCATTGCTATAACAGCATATTCAATTCCTGCCTCTCTTGCAAGTATTGCTTCAGGAGATGTAGACATATTAATAACATGGGCAAATCTTCTAAACATATAGCTTTCTGCTCTTGTGCTAAATCTTGGGCCTTCTATTGTTAAAATAGTTCCTATTTTATGATATTTCATTCCAAGTTCTTCACACGAATCAATTAGATACTGCCGCAAGGTTTCGGAAAAAGGGTCTGCCATGCTTGTATGCCTTATTCCTTCTTTAAAGTCATCAAAAAATGTAATATCTCTGTGCCTTGTAAAGTCTATAAACTGATTGGCAATTACGAATTCTCCTGGAGCTATGTTATTTTTAAGGCTTCCGACAGCAGTTGTTGCAAAAATGTGTTTGCATCCAAGCTTTCCTAAAGCATAAATATTTGCCCTGTTATTTACTTTTGTTGGTGGAATCTCGTGATTCTGACCATGACGAGAGAGTATGTAAATTTCTGCTCCATTCAGAACGCCTTTTTTTATCTTGCTTGAAGGTTTTCCATATGGAGTTTCAATCTCAATATCTTCAACATTCTGAAGAAGGTCTGATTTCTCCAAACCGCTGCCTCCGATGATTCCTATCTTCAAAGCCATAATATTAAAGCAAAAACCTCTTTTATAAGCATTCCTGCACTGAAAAAAATATGTTTAAACTGTTATAGTCAAGACTCTTTAATAGTAACAGAAGAAAAATTTAAAAATATTATTTTTAAAATATGTTCATGGATTATGAGAGCGAGAAAGAATCTCTTAAACTTGGAGGATTCGAGGGTAAAAATGACTCTTTATCTATAAGTAGAGAGAAAAGTATTGAAAAGAGAGTGAGAGAGATTGCAATAAAAGAGAACGTTCCTGGAGCTGAAAAAGCACTGACACGATTAATAGAAAACTATTCTTTAAGTGATAAAGAATTAAGATATGCAATAGATATATTTAAAACATACCAAACTAGATTTTGGGATATTGAAAGACTTTTAAATAAAGGGGCAACTCTTCATGATATAAACTCGATTTATGAGGTAAGAAGTATTGTTAAAGATAGCGATCCTGATGAGATTGTCCCTTCAGAGCTTTTATATGAATTCTGGAATGAGTTTCATGGAGGACCTGTCAATGAAGAAGACTTATGCAAAGAGATAAGCAGAATAAGAGATATTATTCCTTTAGGAATGTTAGATGAAGGAGAGAGAAGAATAAAATACCTCAGTCCTACTTACCTTCCAAACCTTCTTAAGATTATAATAGAGATTAAAAGAGAAGGGAATGTTCAAGATTTAGAGCATATCTGCGAGATCATTAAAGAAGGGTTCTATGTTGGAGCTAACCAATATGATCAAGAAGAGGATACTCTAATTAAAAGATAATGAACTTGAAAATGAAAAATCCGTTTGAAATTCTAGGATTTAATAAAGAATTTGTAAGAGATGCTGATGAGTCAGTACTCAAGACAGCGGCAGAAAGAATATTCCGTATTCTTGTTCAGAAATACCACCCGGATAAGAACAAAGGAAAGAAAAAATCAGAGAGAAGGTTTATTGAGATTAAAGAGGCGTATGATGCCATTCAAGATCAAGACAGCCTAAGATACTATAAAGAAAAGTATACCAGAAACACCAAGAAAATAGCTGAATTAGAGGAGAAATTAATGTCTAAGGAGACTGAAATTGAAGATATTTCAGATAAGTTCTTCAAATATATCTCAGCTCTTATTAATCCAGGACATACTATTTTAAGTGAAGAAGTAATAGTAACTATTGAGGATTATCCCAAATACAAAAAGAAATTATATGAGATTAACAGGAAATCTCTAAGA
>WAQV01000083.1 GCA_015520065.1 Candidatus Pacearchaeota archaeon
ATGAAGCAGGGAATGAAAGTTATAGTATTGCCTGGAAGAACAGGAGATGGAATTGAAGGAGAGATAAAAACTATTGAGATGCACCATGAAACACTTCCTCAGGCAGAGGCAGGAGACAATGTTGGAATTAATATAAGAGGAGTTGGAAAGAAAGACATTGCAAGAGGAGATGTTGTGTGTGATGCTGCAGCTCCTATTCCAGTAGTTAAAGAGTTCATAGCTACAATCACTGTAATCAACCACCCTACTGTTTTGGCTAAAGGATACACTCCTGTATTCCATGTTCACACAGCACAGGTACCATGCCAGTTCGTTGAGCTTATAGCTCAGATTGACCCAAGAACTGGAGAGGTAATAAAAGAAAACCCTGACTTCCTAAAGAACGGAGATACTGCAAGAGTAAGAATCAGACCTAAAGGAAATCTTGCTCTGGAAACTCAGAAAGACAATCCTTTCATGTCAAGATTTGCGGTAAGGGATGCTGGACAGACAGTAGCTGCAGGAATGTGCACAGAAATAGTTGAGAAGAAATAATTTTTTATTTTTCTTTAAGATAATTTTTAAGATAGCTTTCTAAAGAGTTTTTTTTAGAGATTCTTTTTTCACTTAGATGAGATTTTTTATCATCTATTTCAAAAAAGTGAAGAGTATATACATATATACTTTAAGCTATGGAAAAGAAATCATTATTGGGTTGTATTCTATGAGCATTGACTTGTCCTCTTCAGGAGAAAAAAGGAAAGAAGAGTTATATACTCTAGCGTTTTCCTTCAGCCCTCCAAGAAGAGTTCTTAGCTCTTTTGATGCCATTGACAAATCAACTTCAAGAGAACCTCTAGGACAACAAAGGTCTTGAATTGTTCCTTTCAGCTCGTTTATAGGATAGTATGAGACTGGCTGCCTAAGATGAATAATAGCCATACCATTGTAAAAACATCCCATTGGCACAATCTTTCTAGTAGGATTTATCTTTGACTTGCAATTTATAAAATCCATAATGTTCCTGAACAAATACTGCTCAGGAAGAAATATCTCCGCTATTCTGTCTCTGAAAGAGGATTCTTTTAACAGCTTATTTATGTGAATCATAATTTAGCAGAAATAAACTCTTTTTTAAAGATATCTGTACTAAAAGTTTATTAATTGAAAAATATTGATTAGATAATGAATAAAAAGGGTGTTGAGGCAGTAGTTAAAATCATAATATGGATAGTATTTTTCATAATAGCTCTTGCATCAATCTATAAACTTGTTAAGTATTTGGGAGCATAAAATGAAAAAAAAGGGAATGTTAGCAATACCTTTTGGTCCTGTTGTAAAGACTATACTGGCAATCGTCGGATTGACAATAGTATTGATTTTTTTCTTTTACTTATGGTCTTCTAATGAGATTGAAAACACTGCGCTGTGCCATAACTCAGTTGTTTTAAGAGGGAGTGCTGCAACAGTTCTTCCTGAAGGAGGGCAGAGTTATGTGCCTCTAAACTGCAAGACAGAAAAAATATGCATTAGAGGAAAGAAGCTGTTTGAGAAAGGGAAGTGTGAAGAGTTTGAAAATCTTAAAGATGTCAGATATGTTGATGTTTCCAGTATTAATGAAATCGAGAAAGTAATAGCAGATGAGATAATAGAGTGTTGGAATATGATGGGTAAAGGGAAGCTTTCACTTTTTAGCGATTTCTGGGTGAGCCAGGGTTTAGGTCAGGCTTACTCTACCTGCATGATATGCTCGAGAATAGCTTTTGATGAAGAAACTCTTGCTGAAAAAGGAATTAACCCTTCAAAAAGAGATGTTTTAGGATACATGAAGTCGCACTACATCCCTAACGGCAACATAAGTTATTATGAATATCTTGGAGGGAAATCTTCTGTAAGTGTAAAAGACAATATTCAGCTTGAGATTGAAAAAGATGGCAAAAAAGAAAAGGTAGATATAGACCTTAGGGAAATTAAATCTCAAGACACTTCAGAAAACACTTTATCAGATGAGGAAGAAATAGCTGTTTTGTTTATGCAGATTTCTGCTCCTTCAAGCATAGAGTCATTATATAATATTGAACAGAGCATTTTTGGAGTAACAGGAACAACATATTTCTTTGGAGGGGTTCCTTTAGCAATAGCAGGAATTAAAAAAGTTATTAGCTCGTGCGCAAGTCCTGTTGGCGCAGTTATATGCGGCTCTCTTGCATTTATTGCAATAACTGCTCAGCAAGTAACCACTATATATAACCAAGGAGTTGCTGCTGGATACTGCGGAGATGTTGTAGCAAAAGACCAAGCTAGGAGAGGATGTTCAGTAGTCAGAACTCTAAAGTATGACGCAGATGAAATAAAGAATTACTGCTCTGTAATAGAGAGCATTCCTTAGTTTCTTTAAAGACAGGTTGAGAGTTAGTTAAATTTATAACATTCTTTGTTCTTTTAGTTGAATGAAAAAAAAGAGGGCTGAAGAAGATATAGTACTTTCTTCAATGGTATTTATCATTCTTACTGTAGTATTTTTCTCAGCAATGTTCTTTTTTATTCATGACAAGTCCTCTCAAAAGAGCACGTATGAGCAAGCATATGCAAAGCAAATTGCACTGCTTATTGACTTTGCAAAACCAGTGATGAATATCAGCATCAATATATCAAAACTAATCGCTATTGCAGAAAAGAATAACTATAAAAAAGAAGATATTGTAAAAATCAATCCTGATAAAAACGAGGTTGTTGTAATGCTGTCAGGAAGAGGAGGGTATGCTAAAAAATATTTCTCAGAGTATGATGTAAGAACATACATCAAAGATGAATTTTTAATAATCACTGTAAATGAAAAAGAGGAAGAAAATGCTTAAAGAAAATAAAAGAGCATCCATAGGAAGCAGGACATTTTACTTATGGATATTTTTTATGTTCATTTTAATAGCAGTAGTAATCAGTGCAGGAACATATATTGTTTATTCAAAAGAAGTGGATATAAGAGGCGCTGAAGCAGAAATTCTTAGTAATAAGATAGAAAGCTGCATAGTGCAAGAAGGAATCCTTGTTAAAAGCTTCTTAAATGAAAATTTTGATATTCAAAAAGAGTGCGATTTAGATATACAAGATAGTTATTATCTGAAAGTCAGCATTTACAGCTCTATTGCAAATATTGATGAAAGCAGTGAAAGCCGGCTTATAACTCCAGAGATTCTTGCAAACATAATGGAACACTCAAAAAATAAAGGTATTGTAAAAAGAAAGTGTAATTGTGGAGATGAATGCAGGGAATATGCAAACGCAATAATAGAAGCTGCAAAAAAAGAGGACATCTCTCCGCTATTGCTCCTGTCAATTATGATGCAGGAATCCGGTTGCGATGCTTCTGCATCATCTGGAAGCTCTATAGGATTAATGCAAATAAACACAATCCATTGTGGGAAATACTCTCTTCCTGAAGATGAAAAAGAGTGTATAGAAGAGCTAAAAAGCAACTATCAAAAAAACATCTTTGTTGGTGCAGAAATATTAAGAGAGTATTACAAAAAATACAGTTCCGGAAAACTCTTCCAAGGATGCACTGGGAGAAACATAGAATACAGTGGATGGGAAGCAGCTATAAGAGCATACAATGGATGGGGGTGCGGAAGAGATAAAGAGGGAAACCCTATAACTGAACAGGATTATTATGTGGATGAGGTTATAGAAAGATACAAGGAAATTAAAGAGCTTGCAGCAGATTACTTAGAGAACAAAGAGGGGTCAACAACAGGAAAGCTTATTAAGGAAATTAAAACAGGAGTTGTTTCTTTTGAGAAAGAGTGCGCTATTCTTAAGAAAAAAGTAAAGAATAAAAATTTCCCTGCTTGCAAAGAAAAGCTTGAGAGAGTTTTGTATTATGAAAACGGAAAACTGAAAGAAGCATTCATGGAGATTCTCACAGCATCTAACGAGAAAGGAGGAAGATGTATAAAATGTTAAGAAGTATGAAGAAAAACAAAAAAGGAACAATCGGAGACACTCTTGTTGGAATCCCGACATTCTTATTTATATTGTTTTTATTATTAGTATATCTCGTTTCTGTTCTGTTTGTGTTTGGAGGAGGATATATTCTTGGAATTGGAAAAAAAAGCGAGATAAATTTGGATTCTTCTGAAAGCATTTACCTAAAAAGGCTTGAAAATCAAAAGGATTTTGCAAAAATCCTTAATTATGAAACAGAAGGAAAAACACTAAAAGAATGGATAGAGAGATGGCAACTGAACAAAGTCAATTCAGAGTCTTTAAAAGAGAAGATAGAGAAAGTTCTCAGCAGAGAAGCATCTTTAGGAAAAGATGAAAATGAATGTTATCTAGTACATCTTAAAGGAAGAGAGAGTCTTCTGGCAAATAATATGGGGTTGCAACTTAAAGATATAGAGGATTCCGGAAGCAGAAGAATAAGCAATTTTGCACTGGATATAAGTTCTGAGACAATTAAGAAAGATATAATAAGTGATGGGTCTGCTAGTGCTGATATTCTGCTTTTCAAAAAATCTGGGGCAGAAAAAATAAAATATTTATTTTACAAAGGAAAATGTTGAAAAACAAAAAAGGAATAACATCTCCTGCAATGGTGCTAATGGTACTCTTAACTTTGCTGCTGATAAGCTTTTCGCTATATAATTTTGTGACTAGCGAAAAGGTTTATCTAAAGATAAAAAAAGCAGGAGAGATTAATGAGGTTTATTATAAAGAAAGCATTGCAAGGTTTTATCTTATGCAAGCAGCAGAGTCAGCTTTAATAGAGAGTTATTCAGAAGTTCTATCAAGTAGAGATTATATTGAAGGGCAAATATATCCAAATGAGGATATTGAGTTCAGCAAACTAAAGAAAGAGATAGATTCTGCATTTGCAGGGAGAGTCTCAGAAAAGATTAAAGAAAAATTCTCTGAGACTGATTTTGAGGAAGAATATTTGAAAGATTTGAAAGAAAAAATTATTAATGGAAAGTTTAAAATTGAGAAAAATAAAGATGTTGTTAAATTAAAAATAGATTCTATTGATATATCATCTGACAGCAACGCTAAAAAAGAGATTGCTGTCTCATATTACCCTTACATTGAGATAACTCTTAGGTTAAGCAGAGTTGGCCTGGCTGATTTTTATGACATTTATACTGCAAAAGAGGGATGCAAAGAGCAGGCTAATTCTGAAGATACTGTTGAAAAAACAGAAAGTTGTTTCAGAGATAGTTTAGAAAATTTTGATATTCATGCAATAGAGAAAGCTCACCCTGTAACCAGTGAAAAATACATTTTAGTAAGACTGGAAACAAAAAAAGAGTATTTAGTTGATGGAGAGTTCAGGAAAATCAGCACTGAATTTGTTATATGAATTAGATAACAGAAAATTCGCAACTCATAAGATTTATAAACCAGCATAACTATTTAAGATAATGAAAAAGAGGTTGTTTGAAGATAGCAAGAATAGTAAAAAAATGAGCAATAAAAAAGCCCAGATGACTACATTTCAGCTGTTATCTCTTGTTTTAGGAGCTGTTGTTTTGATAGTTGTTATTCTCGGATTTACAAAGGGATGGGGATTTTTTACTGATTTTTTCGGAAAAGCTGATGTTGATGTTACATTCATCTCGCAAAAATGCTCTGCTCTTATTGCTGCAGGGGCAACCAAGAGTTATTGCGCTGAACGAATAGAAATAGGAAGAAATAATTATGTTAACTGCCCTTATGCTGTTAAAGTTCTAGGGGCGAGTGTTGAAGGAAATCCTCCTTCCTGTAATGAAGAAGATGGAGCAAAAGCAATCTGCGAACGACTAAAACTTGAACAAGGAGAGAACTTTAATTCTGAGAAGATAAAGGTTAATGGAAAAAGTTGCAGAAGCAGAGAGGTATTTAACTGTGGAGAGTTTAAGGATGATAAAGAGTGTAATAAACATACTGACAAATGTAATTGGGATGCCACTAAAAAGAAGTGTGTTGAAAATCCAACAACTAATGCCAACCAACAAGCACAGTAAATAAAAAAGATTTGTTTATAGCAGGTGTGTAAAAAAGTTTTTTGTTATTGTAATGTCATTGATTATTCTTATTTCATATAATATATTGAGATAACTCCAAACCAATCTTTTTTGAGGTGGTTAGTATTTATTGTTGCTTCAAGTTCAAGCCCGAAATCGAGTTTTCCGCTCCTGACTTCTATAGGTCTGTTTCCATTAGGA
>WAQV01000084.1 GCA_015520065.1 Candidatus Pacearchaeota archaeon
CTTCCCCTATAGATACTTTTGGCTCCCATCCAAGCTCCTTTTTTGCGAGAGATGTGTCAAGATATATTTCTTTAACTTCTCCTTTTATTTCTTCAACATAGTGAGGGTTACCTGAGAATCCTGTCAACTCTTTAAGTATCTGGAAGATTTCTTTGATTGAAATTTCAGTACCATTAGCCAGATAAAAAAGTTTGTTATTAGGATTTTTGTCAATTGAATTTACTATGAATTCTGCTAATTCTTCTACATAAATAAAATCTCTAGTTTGGCTTCCATCTCCGAAAATAATCGGGCTTTCTCCGTTAAGCATTTTCTCCAGGAAAGAAGGTATTACTCTCTTTGTAGCAGGATCGTCACGCGGACCATATACATTACCAAAACAAAAGATTAAGTAGTCAGGACCATATAATTGATTATATGCTTGAACGTAATTCTCTGCAGTATACTTTGATATTCCGTACGGAGAAACAGGGTTGATGGGATGTTTTTCATCTACAGGCAAGTAGATAGGATTTCCTACTCTTGCTCCTCCTGTAGAAGTATAGATTATTTTTTTTACGCCGCTTTTTCTACACGCTTCAAGAACATTTATTGTTCCTAATATGTTTATTTTTGCATCTGTTATAGGATCTTTTAGAGACTCCCTAAGCATTACTTGCGCAGCTGTATGAATTACTATTTGAGGCTTTTCTATCTCAAATATAGTTTCAACTGTCTCTTTAGATAAAATATCTGCATGATAGAATTTTGCATTTTCATTTATATTTTCTTTTTTTCCTGTTGAGAGATTATCCACAATTATTATCTTAGAAGGATTTTCAGCAGACTCAACAAGCTTATCAACTATGTGGCTTCCTATAAATCCAGCACCTCCAGTAACAAGAATTTTTGACATAGCTCTTATTAAAGAAGACTCTTTTTAAATATTTGCGTATTTTTAATACATTAATCATTATCTTTTTGGTTAGAATTATTCTTCAATTTTTCTCACCATGTCAGTAAACGCAGGCCTTGTTATTAGTACTCCTGCACTTATTCCGATTATTGTTGTAATTGCAAATCCTTTCAATAATCCAGCGCCTGCCCACAATAAAGGAAGCAATGCTACAAGAGCAGTAAAGTATGCTCCAAGGATAATTGCAAACGCTCTCTTTAACCTCTGTTTTAAGTTCAATGAAGCTCTTTGTTTTGCCTCATCCAATATGATTATCTGCTGGTCTATTCCGGTACCTATTGTTGCAAGTATTCCAGCAATGCTCGGCAAATCCAGATTCCACTCTATTAAAGAAGCTATTCCCAAAATAATAATTACTTCAGAGGTGCTTGTAATCAACAAAGCAATTGATGACTTGATTTTTTTGTATCTAAAGAATATAACAACTGCTACTGCAAGAAGAGCAGATATTCCTGCAAGAAAGATCGATTTAATAAATTCTTTTCCTAAAACTGGAGAAATTGTGTCAAGTTTGACAATTTCCAGCTGGTAAGGAAGGCTGCCAGTTATTAGTATTGTCTGCAGTTTGTGCATTGCCTTTTCTGCAGAGGCATAGGCTTCAGCCTTAGTAGGAAAAGCATCTCCAGAGCCAGAAATGGAAATTTGAGTTGTCTCACGACCTTTTAGCTCTTTGCCAATAAAAAGGCTGTCTACAAGTTTGTCATCCAGATACAAGTCCAGCTTTTCTGAAAGATATTCAGGATTTTCAGGGTCAATATCAAGCTTTTTTGTTACCTCAGCATGCCTTTTTGCTGCATCTTCACTCAGATAAACTGCAAACCTGAATCTGCATCTATAATTGTTGTCAGGAGTTTTTCCACAACTCTCTATAAATGCATCTTGCGCGCTTCTGCTTACAGAAGCAATATCTCTTTCACCGCCTATAAACACAGTCTCATTCCCTATTTTTGCTTCAAACTTCCCTTGCTTTGATAACATTTCTTTTAAATCAGCAGGAGTTGCTCCTGCAATTTCTACAAGCATGAAGTAATTTCCTTCAAGGTCTGAAACAGATGTTACTTTTACATCAGAAATTCCAAATTCATTAAGCCTATTGGAAGTTATATCTACTAAGTCTTTAACTTCCATTGGAGACAGTTTTTTGTCTTTTGCTTTTATTAATGCTCTTGCTCCTCCAGTAATGTCAAGTCCTGTTTTTATATGTGTCTTTGGTATTTCTGAAACAGTTATTTCTGGAGTTTTATTGGAGTAAAGAACATACTCTGCATTTTTTGTTTTAATTATTGTTTTTACTTTGCTTCCATTGAGAGAAGAGAATTTTTCTTGAATTATCTTTGAGTAATCCTCAGTGCTTTTTATCTCTTTGCCATCTATTGCAGTTATTATCTGTCCTTGCCTTAACCCTTGTTCAAAAGCTGTAGAGTTTTTTTCTACACTTGTTATAAGAACTCCTTTTTCTAGGAATGCAGGAGGAAGCCCAAATATTGATATTAATGACATTGTTATTGCTATTATTAATACCCATATTTTCCATGTAAATCTTTTTCTCATTTTTTCTTCTCCATATACCATTTAAGTATTGAAACATTTGTTATCCATGTGTTGAGTATGTCAAACCCTAATCCAATAGCAAGTATTGAAAATATTTGAGCTAAAACCTGTGAAAAAGATTTTACTATTATTAGAGCAAAAACTATTGCAAGCAGAGATGTAAGGGTCATAGTCATTCCTGTCTTAAATGCATCATAGATTCTTTCATTTAAGCTGCCTTCGTGCCTTTTAAGTATTCTTGTTGTAAGCAGTATATCAGTATCTACAGAATATCCTATCAACATAAGGAAAGCAACAATTCCTGCAGTGGAGAGTTTCATGCCAATTAGGTCAACAACAGCAAGAGTCATAACTATATCTGCAAAAGCAGAGATAATGACTGCTGTACTTGGAACAAATGTTCTGAAAATAACAAAAACAACTATAGCCATAAAGATAAATGCAAACGCAATTGCAACTAAAAGCTGTTTATAAAAACTCTCGCTAAGAACCGCTCCTGTAAATTCAAAACTGCTGTTTTCATTATTTAACTCATAACCTAAATACTCTTCAAGAATCTTTTTAGTTTCTTCAGGAGAGGTTCTTGTCTCAATAATTATTGCTTTTTCTTCTTTTGTGACTATATCATAAATCTCTCTTACACTCAAATCTTCAAGTTTTTCTGCAAGGGAAGTTTTAAGAGCTGAAGGGTCAATTTTTCCGTAAATCGTTACTGAGGTTCCACCAGTAAGAGAGATGTCTTTGTAAATAAAATCATTGTTTTTGTAATAAAAACTTCCTAAATAAATTAGTGAAAAAGCAAGTACTCCTATAGGGATGATTAATAATAGTTTGTAGTATTTGTCATGCCAGTTTTTTGAATTTTCTGATTGCATAAAAGTATAGAAGAATTGTTGCTTTTAAAGTTGTTGGATGCGCCGGCCGGGATTCGAACCCGGGCCATCTGCTTGGAAGGCAGATATACTAACCACTATACTACCAGCGCATATATTATTTACTATCTGCCCGCTTTTTAAAACTTATGAACGGCTCCGGCAGGATTCGAACCTGCGACTTCCACCTTAGGAGGGTGGCACTCTATCCAGGCTGAGTTACGGAGCCATTTTTCTGTTCAGCAAATATTAAGATGAAAAATGCGGGGAGAAGGATTCGAACCTTCGCAGGCACTAAGCCACCAGGTCCTAAGCCTGGCCCGTTTGACCGCTCCGGCATCCCCGCATAATTAATACAGAATTATGAACTATTTCATAGTTTTAAAATCTGTCTGTTAGGATTATTTAGATATCTTGCTTGAAACTTCCTTCAAATCTTTTTTAAGCTCTTCTACAGCTTTCTTAAAGATATCTTTAACATCCATCTGACCAAAAGATTCAAGAGTAATTATCAGCTCTTTTGTAGGAGTGATTTTAATTGAGTCTTTTTTTCCAAGTTTCTCAGCTTTTTCAACACATGCATCGCACATATCGCACGCTTCTTTGTTTTCAACAACGACTTTTCCATCTTTCACTTGCAAAACATTTTTTGGGCATGAATCAGCAGCCTCTGAAGGAAAATCTTTTGAAATCTCTATATTTGCATAATTTCTGTAGAACATTATTCCAGGATTAAACTTAGAATGTTCAATGCCTCTTCCAACTTTTGCTGTTGCAGTTATCTCTAGTTCCTGGCCTTTGTTTAGGAATGTAATAGGAATGCTATCATAAACAGGATTAACTTTTCCTTTTAACTCGCTGGAATTAACCATTCCTTCTTTTTTTACAGTCAGTTTAAGCTCAACAACGCTTTTTTCATTTATTGAGCTATCCATTTTTAAAGGTATTAATCCAAGCCTGTGAGCAATAGTTTCATCATATAAAGGAGAATCGTTTTTTGCTATTTCAACCTCATCAATAGCCAATACAGGAATATGGCTTACATACCTTCTTATAGCATTTGCTAAATTTTCAGTTATTTCTGCCTTAAATACAATCTGGTTATCCCTTTTTTGTATAATTTCCATTTTTAAATATCAAAAAGAGTGTTTTTAAAGTTTTTTTATTTACATTATTTACACTCTTCTACCACGTCTTCCGCCTTTTCTTTTAGGACCTCCTCTTGGTATTCTTGTTGTATCAAGAATATTGAGTATTTTAAAACCTTCTCTTGACAAGCTTTTTATAATTGCATGTGCTCCAGGCCCTGGAGCAGGATTGCCTGTTTTTGCCCTTATCCTGATAAATAAAGATGTAACTCCTATTTCTTTAAGAGTTTCTGTAACACGCTTTGCGATAAACATAGCAATTGTCGGATTTGCTTTAAGTCTGTCGTGTTTTGTTACCATTCCTCCTGTAACTTTAGCTATAGTCTGGCCAGACATGTCTGTAACATGAACAATAGTGTTATTAAAAGAGGTATAAACATTCACTACAGCCTCAATTTCTCTTTTCTTTTTTGCTTTTTCTTCAGCCATTTTTACTCCTCCGCTGTTTTCTCAGTTGTTTTTTCTTCTTGCTTTTCTTTTACTTCCTCAACATCTTCCTTACTCTTTTGTTCTTCTGTTTTTTTAGGCTTTTTCTCCCTTAGAGTTATTTTGTCTTCAAGTGCTACAGGAACTATGTATGAAGGACTGTCAACTGCTCTACCATTAACTAAAACTTTTTTATGAACTATTAATTGTCTTGCAGCTTTTATGGTTCTTGCAAGCCCTTTCTCAAATACAATTGTCTGAAGCCTTCTTTTTAAGTAATCTCTTTTATCCAGTGCCAAAACATCTGCAATTGAATTAACATTAAGCCCTATTTTTTTAAGCCTATCAAAAAGAGCCTGCTGTTCTTCTTTAGAGGCAGGAATCAGTTTTTTTGCTTTTTCTCTCATTGATTTTACTTTTGCATCAGCTTTCCAGATTTCCCTTTTATTTTTCAGACCAAATTCCTTTTTTATTTTTGCTTCTTCTAAGATTCTTTCCTTGTCAAAAGGTCTCTTCGGCTTTGAATAGGTTTTATGTTTTCTTTTCATTTCTTCTTCTTTTTAATTCCTCCTCCTTTACGTCTGTTTCTTCTGAAATTGCTCTTTGTTCTTTGACCTCTCAAAGGCAGGCCTGCAATATGCCTGTAACCTCTGTAGCTTTTTATTTTTTTCAGTCTTTTAATATCAAACTCTGTTCTTAACTCCAAATCTGTACTAGTCAGATGCTTGTCTTCTCCTGTTTCAAAATCAGCCCTTCTGTTTAGTATGAAGCTTGGAAGTTCAGGGTTTTTTATAAACTCTGAAATCTTTTTTATTTCTTCGTCAGTAAGGGAGCCGATTTTTCTTTTTTTGTCTAGTCCTAGTTTTCTACATATCGCATTTGAAAATGCCCAAGAGACACCTTTTATTTTTGCAAGCCCTGCATAAATGCTAAGCCGCCCTTCAATGTCTTTGGACATAATTCTGACTATTCTTTCCTCTTCTTTCGGTTGTTTCACTGGTGCAACTCCTGCATCCTTTGAGGTTTCTTCAGTGTTTGTTGCAGCAATTTTTGTTTCAGCCATTTTATTGCGTAAACAGTTTATATCTTTCTATGTTTGTAAGCTCCTGAAAAATCCTTTTTTCTACTGCTTTTTCAGGATGTGGCAGATTATGAATTCTGTTTCTCATGTCTTCAAAGCTCTCAAAAGGCTTTTCCTGCCTTTTTTCAAGGATTTCTTTTGTGTGTTTTTTTCCTAGTCCAGGCAGCAATTCAAGCTGATGGACTCTTTTGTTTATCGCTTCAGCCTTGTTGAAAAACTCAACGAATTCTTTTTCCCTTTCCTTTACTATTTTTGAGATGAACTCTGCAAGTTGCTCTTTTGCAGTCTCTGTGAGTTTTTCTCTTTTAAGCCTTCCAAGAATGTAATATATTTTGTCTCTCTTGCCATCTCCAATATATACTCTCTCTCCAGGCTCCAAAGTAATTCCTCTTCTTGGAACAAGTTCTAATAGAGTGAGATTTTTTTCTCCTATAGCTTGCGCTATAGGCATCATTTTCCTCTCTAGAGGATACCCGTTTGGCAAGTATTCTAATACAATTGCATACTCTTCTTTCTTCATTTTCCTTAGATGTATTGTTTAACTGTCTCGAGTATTTTTTTGATTTCATCCTCTGTCAGCGTTACATCACTAAATATTTTATTTATGTCTTCTGAATCCTCTGGCAGGATGTCAATTATCTTGACTATGTGCTCAGGTTTCATTTTTATGATGTTTAGTTCTTGAAGCTTGCTTCTAAGCTCTTTCGCTTTTTTCTCATCCATGGAAGTAAATTTTTTTATGAATCCCATTACTTCGTCTTTCTTTTCCTTCTTTGCATACTCTAAAACTTCTGCCATGCTTAGGG